>CAYUKJ010000025.1:0-3838 GCA_964445245.1 uncultured Methanosarcinales archaeon
CTTCGTCGCCGAACTTGAAGGTGCCGCCTTCGTTCGTCGCCAGCGGAATGTCGTACTCATAGCTTTCCCGCGACGTGAAGGTGAGGCGGTACTCATCGTCGCCCGACGGGTTGAAGACCAGGTCGGATGTGCCCGTGTCGAGGAGCCCCTCGTACCGGAGGTCCCAGGTCGGGTTGAGCATGCCCTGGGGCTCGTCCAGGAACTCGCGCACGCCGTGGCCTGGCGGCACATACACGCCGCCGCCGGACGCGTCGGCATCCAGCTGGTACTTCAGGTCGGTGATCTCGATCGTGTCGCCGGCTGTGACGCCGTCGGCGCTGCCGGACACGTACGAGCACTTCATCTTGACCCTGGCGTCCTCGACGTTCTCCTCGCCGATCTCGACGCCGCCCGTGGAAAACTGGTCGTCGTCGTTGCAGCCCATGTCAGTAAGCTCGACCTTGTTCGCGCCAAGGAAGAACTCGACGATGCCCTCGCGCTGGTTCGTGAGGACCTCGCGGACGCCGATCTGCATCCCGCCGGGGAGCGTGTCGGTCTCTCCGTCGGCCAGCTCGTCGGTGATGTCGCCGTTGACGGAGAACTTCGCTGTCTCGTCGTCCGAGGCGCCGCCGTCAGAGATGAAGATGGCGGTCACTTCGTAGTCGCCCCCGTCAACTGTGTAGGTCCGGGTCTCTCCCTCGCCCAGGGTGTCGACGACGTTGCCGCCGAGCATCTCGAGCTTGACGCTGAAGTTCGCGCCTGTCGAGGTGCCGTTCACGATGGCGTTGACGACAGTGTACTCTGTCCCGAAGAGGTTGAGGTTCTCGTCCTCGATGTCGTCCAGGTGGAACTCGCTGCTGGTCAGCTTGACGTCGGATTCCAGGCCCTCTTCGAACTCCATCTCGTACTCGAAGATGGTCCAGCCGTCCTTGCAGAACAGGTAGTCTCCGACCTCGTCGTCCTCGTTCTCGTCAAAGGTCACAAGGCAGCTCTCGATGGACCCGTCGTTCTCCTCGAAGCGCAGGTATTGGTTGTATTCGGTCGTTCCCTGGTCGGTCGTGATGGTCCCGCTGGCCAAGGCCTTCAGGTGGGCCTCAGTCATGACCTCTTTCACATCGCCGATGAGCTCTTCGATCTCGAGCATGTCCGAGGGCTCGCCGAACTCCGCGGCATCGCCTGACACGCTCGTCCGGCCGGCTGCGCCCTGCACTTGGACGGCGCTTGTCGAGGCCGCCTGGAGGCTGGCCGCGATGTCGATTGCGCCCAGCGTGTCGGACGTCTTGGCTTCTGCGCCCACCACAATCAGGGCGTTCAGGATCCCGTCCTTCACGAAAGGCGCAGGATACAGACTGAGGTCGGCAGCGGCCCCCATAATAGTTGCGCCCACCATGCTTGCGCCGGTGAACGCGGCACCCATCTGCCGCATGATTCGTTTCACGTTCATTGACACACCTCCGTGTTCAACTATCGGCGCCCGGGCGCTGGGGTGCGACCGGACTGGCCGCCGTCATGGGGCTTGCGCGAGCGCCCCCAAAGATTGCAGCATAGTCGTTGCCGACTATATCTTGTGCCTGTGGGGACGGTTTGCAAACCGTCATACGCGACGTGACTTCCCTAAAAGGTTCTGAGTTTTTTATAAAACTTTCGCAAAGAAAATGTATGAATTCATCATACTTTTAGATTAAAGCCGTATAAACTGCGAATTCTTCATATGCCAATAGTCATCACTGAAAAATTAATAAAATTTGTTTTATAAGAGTGTTCCCTGCCCAAAGCCGAAGACCCTTCCGCCATTAAAAGAGTTTCGGTTGCAAGAATCTTAACTAT
This sequence comes from uncultured Methanosarcinales archaeon, assembly GCA_964445245.1. Classification (GTDB taxonomy): domain Archaea; phylum Nanobdellota; class Nanobdellia; order Woesearchaeales; family JAHJEM01; genus CAYUKJ01. Next base: position 1,807 of record CAYUKJ010000025.1, read on the forward strand.
AAAATGAAGACACAGATTTTGTTGACGGTCCTCACAGGTGAACTCTTCTCTCCCCTCAGCCCGCCTGCGCCTTGCCCTCGACGTCCTGAGCTGGCCGACATTAAAAAGCCCCTACCACCTGCACGAAACCGGTCCTTGCGCGCCTTGCCTCAGAAGGCAAGCCCTGGCTTCTCACGCTGGGCGGCCCTGCCGAACCGCCTTCAAGATATGTCACCACCCGATTGGCCCGCCCATCTTGGGGGTGAAACATAGAAAATCATATATAAGAGGACATATCTACGGGGAAAATGACAAATATCACGCGGCGGGTCTGGGAGATCATCTCAAACGACGTCTCTATCAGGAAGGACCTGAGCCGGAAGCTCATCAACTCCCGCGCCCTGGCCAAATACCTCATCAAGACGCACAACATCCAGGCCTCCCTGGACTCCGTCATCTCTGCCATCCGCCGCTTCGAGAGCGAAGAGGCCTTCGAGGAGAACTTCAAGACGATCGAGCAGGTCCTGCGGGGCAGCAACATCACGACGAAGACCAATATCTCCTGCCTCACCCTTCGGGAGAACTCGGCGAACGCCAAGTACCTCTACACGATGCTCTCTGACGAGACCTTCAAGGCCAGCGAGAGCCTCCGGATCACCAAGGGCAGCGAGTTCCTCAAGGTAATCGCCGACATGAACGACGTCCCCAGGATCAAGAAGATCTTCAGCCAGAGCGTCATCCTGCGCGAGGACAGCAACCTGGCCGAAATCATCATCTTCCTGAACGAGGAAGCCCAGCACACCAGGGGCGTCTTCGCCCGGATCACGAACGAGATCGCCAATAAGGGCATCAACATCGTCGAGGTCATCACCTGCCTCCCCGAGCTCCTCATCTTCGTCAAGCAGACCGACATCGTCACCTGCCACGACTCCCTCTTCCGGCTCTGCAACAAGATGCCCTAGGGGCCCGGTTTTGCCTTGCTTCTTCCGCTTTTTATCAGGGTGGCAGCATTAAGGGCGAGTCGTAAAATGATGCGGATGCGCAGCAGCACAGGAAGCCTCAGAGGCTTCCTGGCGCACAGCACGCCAGCAGGCGTGCTGGCGCCAACACCCAGCAGGTGTTGTGCGCCAGCAACGCTTCGCGTTGCTGTGAGCCAGGGGGACCTGTCCTGTTGGCCTTTGGCCAACGCCCAGCAACCTGGGGGCTGCTGTTGGCCTACGGGGATGGCTGCTTAATAGTTGCAAGAGAAATACGACGAGCAGGCTGCCACCCGGATGAGGTAGAAACTTCATTCCCGGAACTGCGCCAAGAGCCTCTTGATCACCTGGGGGGCCCGGGGTTTGAGGGCCAGGGCGTCCTCCCAGGCCTGCTTGGCCTTCGCCCGCTGGCCAAGGGCAAGGTGGGCGTGCCCAAGGTTGACGAGCAGGTTGATGTAGAACGGGCTGCGGGAGGCCTGGAAATGCGTTCGCGCGGCTTCCAGGATCTTGACCTCGTCCTCATAGCGCTCGAAGTGGTGGTGCATCCCGGCAAGGTTGACGTGGGCCGCCACGTTGTCGGGGGCCGCCTCCTGGCAGCGCCGCAGGGCAGCCAGGGCGTCATCTTCGCGGCCGAGGCCGGCGTAGGCGGCGGCGAGCTTGGCGGCGGCCTCCACGTTCCCGGGATTCTTGTGTGCGGCCGCTTCCAGGCGCGCCACAGCCCTGTCCTTGGCGCCCTTGAGGCGGGACTGGAGCTCCTCGTGCTGATTACGGAAGAGGGCGAGGCGGGTCTTCTTGGCGGCGATGTCAAGGTGAGTGAGGAGGGCTGAATACTTCTTTTCCTGGAGGAGGGCGAGGCTGAGGAGATTGTAGGCCCCGATGCTCCGGTCATCGGCGAGGAGGGCCCGGCGCAGGTAGGCTTCGGCTTCCTTGCCCTTGCCCTGGCGGAGGCAGAGGACCCCGAAATTGGTTAGGGCTGCGGCATCCTTTGGATCCTGCCCTATGGCTTCGCCGAGCGCGGCATCGGCCAGTTCAAGCCGGCCCGCTTCAAGGTACGCCTCGCCGAGCGAGGCAAGGAG
>CAYUKJ010000025.1:3848-7115 GCA_964445245.1 uncultured Methanosarcinales archaeon
GGGACTGGCGTCTTGGACAGCGCCTCCCACGTCTTGATGGCGTCCTGCACTGCGCCAGCGCGAACTGGAGGGGGGCGTTCTTGGGCTCCCGCTTCGCGATGGTTTCAAGGAGGCCGCCCATCGCGGCCTGTTTGGGGGCCCTGCTGGGCTCCTGGGCGTAGTGGTGGGCGACGAGCGTGATGAGCTGGGCCTTCTTGGGGGCCGGCTCAAGGCGCTCGAGGATTGCACCAGCATACCTGAGGTTGAGCTCGCGCTTCCAGAGGCGGAGCTTGACCTGATCCACGTAGCCCGCGAAGCTCAGGTGCTCACCCCGGCGCTTAGCGACGGGCGTGAAGCCGGGCGTGGCGAGCTGGTTCGTGTACGTCCGTATCGGGAGGCCGACGGCCGCCTTGAAGCGGGGCAGGTTCGCCTTGATCGCCTTCAGGTTCGCCTCGCTTACGACTTCGTCGGCGTCGAGGACGAGGACCCAATCCTTAGTCGCATGACCAAGAAGCGCGTTGCGGGCTGCCGCAAAGTCCTGTTTCCATGGAATGCTGACGGCTTTGGCGCCCGCAGCCTTGGCGGCAGCTTGCGTGCCGTCCGAGGAGCCTGTGTCGCCCACGATCACTTCGTCCGCAATCTTGACATAGCGGGGCAGGAGCGGCTTGAGCCACGCGGCCTCGTCCTTGACGAGCATCAGGATACTGAGGGAGGGCATGCGCTGCTGAACTCCCTCCAGTTTTAAAAAGATATGGAAATCGATTGTTGGGCTTGAGGAAAACGGGTGGCCGGACTCAGGCCTTCTTGCGATGAGGGGGACGAGATTCGAACTCGCGCAGGCACTAAGCCAACAGGTCCTAAGCCTGTCCCGTTTGGCCGCTCCGGCACCCCCTCAGGGTTTCGAGAATTATCCTATTATATATATTTGGCGAAGTTATATTTGGCGAAGTCATGTGTCAACACATTCACTGAAGCAACACCTATAAATAGGACGTGGACTCTGTGCCGACATGGATAAAGAGGTTCTTCAGTCCTACTTGAAGGCCGGCCACGTCGCCGCCAGCGCCCTCCAGTTCGGCGCCAGGCAGATCAAGCCCGGCGTCCGGATGGTCGACGGCCTTGACGCCGTCGAGGCCAAGATCAAGGCGATGGGCGCCGACATGGCGTTTCCGGCCCAAAGCTCAGTCAACAGCGTCGCGGCCCACTTCTGCCCCGTCCACGACGACCCCCTCACCTACAAGGAGGGCGACCTCGTGAAGATCGATGTCGGCGTGCATGTTGACGGGTACATCGCCGACACCGCTGTCTCCGTCAACCTCGGGGGCTGGGACGACCTTGTGAAGGCCTCGCAGGAGGCCCGCGACGCCGCCCTCCGCATAGTGGCACCCGGCGTCAGCACCGCCGAGCTGGGCCGCGCCATCCAGGAGGCCATCACCGGGTATGGCTTTGCGCCCGTCCACAATCTCTCCGGGCACGGAATCTCCCGCTGGGTCATCCACGACAAGCCCTCCGTCCCCAATTACGACACCGGCAAGGGCGTCGTCCTGCAGGAGGACCAGGTCATCGCGATCGAGCCGTTCGCCACGATGGGGACTGGCGCCATCATGGAGGGCGGCAACCCGACCGTCTTCGCAGTCACCGCCAACCGGCCGGTCCGCAGCGCCTATGCGCGCGAAGTCCTCAGGGCCCTTGAGGCCTACAACGGCCTGCCCTTCACGACGCGGTGGCTCACGCGGCAGTTCGGCGACGGCAAGGCCCGACTGGCCATCCGGGAATTGCTCGCTGCTGGCGTCCTGCACGCGTACCCGCCCCTCCCAGACAAGGACGGGAAGCTTGTGAGCCAGAGCGAGAAGGCGTGCATTGTCGGGAAGAAGACGATTGTGTACACGGAGGTGCAAGAGGATCAATAATGTACGTCGAAACCTACCGCTACACCGTCAAGAAAGGGTCGCTCGCGCAATGGCGCAGCATCACGGCGGCCGCCGCCAAGCGCTACAGGGCCCTGGGGCACACCGGCACCTGGCAGGGGCTAACGCGGCCCGACAAGCACGGCATCGCCGTCCTGGACATAAACTATTATCCCACAAAGGCCGAATGCGTGGCGGTCGGCAAAAAGTCCCGCAAGGACCCGGAGGTGCTGGCACTGTACAAGGCGCTCACATTGATGCTGGCAACGCCAAAGATTGAGAAGGCCGTGTTCACTCTTTAGGGCGCAGCTTTTGCAGCAGGACATGCCGCAACTGCTTGGCCATTCCGTGCATCAACGGCACTTCTTCTGACGCGATCGCGAAGGAGACATCATCCCCGTAATATTTCGACCTGTTTCGAATTTCTCTGAGCCTGTCAAGCATCCGCGCTTCGCGGGCCGAAAGGATGGACCGATCCTTGGCAAAGGCAATCGAGGCCTGATGCGAGAAGGATTTGTACCCTTCCAGAGCCAAGAGGGCATCCAAGCATTCCCGCACCGCCTCATACACATTCTCAAACACAAATTTGCAGTTGGACTCGCTAAGCTCCTGGGAAAGAAAATACGCAAGGCGTTGATCCGAATCGACCATCAAGCTCATTGCCAGGCGCCTATCCCTGCTCATAGGCACGACCGCATTCGAACGCCTGAACGCTTCGAATGGTCTCATCGGGCGCTATGCCATGACGCCTTCCAACAGAATCCCTTCCCTGATGTTCTCCAACAGGAGGGGCGGTACATCCTTGCCGAGCCTATGGACCTGGATCGGGCGGTGCAGGATCCGCTCGTACGCAGCCAGGGAAAATGGCACTTCGCCGTCAACAGCAAGGTCAATGTCGGAGCGTTCATGGTCCTCTCCCCTTGCGTAGGACCCGAACAATATAATGGTTTTCGGCAATAGTCCGGAAATCTTCCGGATCAGACCGGAATCCAGCAGCAGGAAGAGGTTCGCCCATTTCTTGTGGTAGATGAAGTCTTCTTCGAAGACGGCGCTAAGGACGATACTCCGCCCCATGCGCGTCCGTTGCAGCAGGCCCCTTCGCAGAAGGGGCTTGGCCAGCTCCAGCACCGTTGGCGGGGAGACCCGAAGTTGACGCGCCAAGGCCCTGATGTGAATCTGGCTGTGCGGGAAGCGGCAGAAACGGACGAAGACTCTATTGTTAATTATTTCTAACATATGTAAGAAATATTTGTCATATGTTAATAAATGTTTTCATTTTAGGCAGCCATCAGCCAATAAACCGCACGATTTCCCGTACTAGCCGCCTGAAATGGCGCGGCCGCTTGAAGCCGTGGTTCGCCCCCTTGATTATGACCAATCT
>CAYUKJ010000025.1:7125-9827 GCA_964445245.1 uncultured Methanosarcinales archaeon
GGTTGGCCAGCTTATAGAGTTCCCGCGGGTCTTTCTTGACGGGGACCGCCTCGTCCTCGCTGCCGTGGACGATGAGGAGGGGCCGATGGTATTTCTTGATGGCCCCGGGGATGTCCAGCGTGAAGAACTCGTCGTAGAACGCCTTCTTGAGGCGCTTGCGGTGGACCCAATAGCCGGGGCGACGATAGACGATGAAGCCCTTCTGCCAGAACTCCCTGACCTGGCGGTCCGTGAAGTCGTAGCGTGCGGCCGAGTCGAGGCGGCTGACGGCGCCCATGAGAATGAGCTTGCTGATCCGGCGGTCGGTGTGCGCATAGAGGGCTGCGTCGATGGCGCCCGTCGATCTGCCCATGAGGACCAGGCGCTTGAAACCAAAGTTCTTGTGAAGACAATCCACGGCTGCCTTGATATCGCGGACCTCGCGGCTCATCAGCTTGTCCTCGAACTTTCCTTCGGAGGGCGGCGTTCCGGAGAAGGAGAAGCGCAGGCAGAGGAACCCGCGTTTCGAGAGGGCGTTGCAAAGGCGCCTTGGCCCCCCGTCCATGCTGCCCGGAAAGCCATGGAGGACGACGACCGCCGTGTCGTACGACTTTGGCGCATGGACGGCGCCGCGAAGCATTAGGCCGCGGCTGTTCCTGAACTCCACCGGGCGCGCCATCGAAAAGTTCACTTTACATGGTTTTATAAAGCCTTTGTTGGCAAATTATAAAAACCGAAAGATATGCCAATATCATGAAATATGAAAGACGGCTCTTATGAATTCTTGCAGCAGGCCCAACGCCCAAAAATGCGAGAACTTTGGGACAATCCTGATGACGCAGAATGGGAACGGTAGTTTATAAAGTCCTTCATCGCAAGCATTTAAAACCCTGCATTTTCATCTAGGCATATGACCCTCCACATCGGCTGCACAGGATGGGCGTACGACGACTGGTACGCGAACGGGTTCTACCGCAAGGAGGAGGAGAAGCGCTTCAAGGACCGCTACCGGGGCGGCGAGGTCGAGAGCGCGCCCGTCTACAAGCTCTGGCGCTACTCGCAGTTCTTCGACTGCGCCGAAATCGACAGCTTCTATTACGCCGACGCAGGGATGCTCAAGAGCCTGCCGCTCCTGGCAAAGCGCTGGGCGGCCAGCACCCCGCCGCATTTCCGCTTCACGGCCAAGTTCCCGGGCAGCGTGACGCACGAGAAGAAAACGACCGACGTGAAGGCCGAGACGCACTACTACCTGCGCGGCCTGGAGCCCCTCGGGAAAAAACTTGCATGCCTCCTCCTCCAGTTCCCCCCCTCCTACACGCGGCGCAAATACTTCGGGGCCTTCACCGAGTATGTCCGTGCCCTGCCCGAAAAGTTCAAGTACGCCGCCGAGTTCCGCGCCGAGGACTGGCAGCACGAGGAGGCATACAAATTCCTCGACCGGCACAAGATCGCGCTGGTGGCCTCCGAAGTGACGGATCCCGGCGTCGTGCCCAACCGCGAGGTGCGCCCGGGGCCGCTGGCCTATGCGCGACTCATCGGCCGCCACGGCCGCTTCCAGACGTTTGAGCGCATGCGCGGCGACCCCAAGACAGAGAGCACACTGGACCAGTGGGCCAAGCGGATTTCGGCATTGTCAAACAGGGAGGTCTACGTCTTCGTGAACAACAACTTCGCCGGCAACGCGCCTGAGACGGCCAACGCGCTCCGGAAGCTGGTGAAAGAGCCGGTGAAGGAGTGGCGGGACTCACGGACGCTGCAGGAATTTTCGTGACCCAATGCACTGTCGTGATGCAATTCGCAGATGACACCCAATTTTTTCACAGCTTACATAAAGTATTTAAAGCGCTCCAATGTTAGTGGAATAATGAACAAATTGGTAAGCTTGACCATCTTTATCGCGCTTGTCTCTTCATTTTTCATAAGTTGCACTACAAAAGAAAAATTTTCCGCTAATGAACTTCAGAAAGATGTTCAAATTGAAGAGACAAACAAAGATGTTAAAAATGAAGAGACATACATACAAGGCGTTCCTTCATCAGTATTAACAAAATATGAAGAAGTTGAAACAGTGTATAAGCGATCATTGGGGGCACGCATCAGTTCTTGCGTAAAGGATAATGAAAAGGTATTTGTAGTATCCGGGAGCGGGGGATTTACTGGTGTTGGGTTCTATTTTACTGACGGGGGAGTCGAGTTGGGCAACTCCTCTTGGACTGATGAAATAGATCCGAATCATCCTCCACCTAAACCACCAGTTAATATTCAAGAATATGAATGCAATACCATAAGAGAATCTGAGCAATTTGTGAAACCATAAGCAAGGAATCTTCGGTTTGCTCAAAAAATGTCCAGAATGCCTCAAGATTTTTTCTCTACAAAAACATTCTCTTGGGAAAACACGTCTATTAAATCACAGGGTTTTGAATCGTGATTTTCTGCCGGTCTCGCGCCGCCTCCCACACCGTCGTCTGCCGGCTCCACTCCAGCCACTCGCCCCTCCGTTCCCGCGTGATCCCAAAGGGCGCGAACATCGACTCGGCGGCGCGGCAGACCAGGTCGGCGTACTTGCGGCGGTCCAGGTTGCCGCGGTACTCGTCTGCAAGCAGGTAGCGCGCCTCCGCGTCCTTCGCGTCCGCAATCAGGTACGTGACGGCCATCCCCGGCTCGATCTGGTAGCCCTGTCTGCGCAGCTTTCTGGCGATGACGCCCTGGGCGACCGCGTT
>CAYUKJ010000026.1:0-9757 GCA_964445245.1 uncultured Methanosarcinales archaeon
GGGTTGCCCCCTACGGGGACACGGCATTCTCACGAACTGGAGAACCATCGCGAGCGGGCCGAAAAAGCCGAGCGAAGCGAGATTTTCAACGCGGCCATAAACATAGATAAGTTTAAATATCTAAACAGCCTAAAACTGACCATGGCTGTCAAGACGATAACCGTCACCAAGGCGGCGTATGAGGCGCTCAAGGCGAAGAAGAACCCCGACGAGAGCTTTAGCGAGGCGATCTTGCGCATCACAACCCGCCCATCCCTCAATGAGTTCTATGGAATTCTGAGCCCAAAAACAGGCGAGCGATTTGAGCGCACCATCATGGAACTCCGGAAGAAACGGCGAAAGGCCCATGAGACCAGGATGCGACAGATCAGAAAGGAGTTGAGCGCATGACGTGCCTTGAGACGACCTTCCTTATTGACCTCCTACGGGGAAATCCGGCGGTCAAGGAGTTCAAGTCCCAACTGGACATGACCGAATCTGTCCTGACTGTAGCCACGCCCACCGTCATGGAAGTCTGGGTCGGAGCCTGCTTAGACTTTTCAGAACCCCAGCGCCAGAAAACCTTAAAACTCCTTTCCTCCTTGAAGGCTCTGCCGCTAGATTTTCGAGCCGCGCAAGAAGCCGGAGAAATCGAAGCCGAGCTTGAACGTCGGGGAGAGATGATTCAGCCAGAAGATGTCATGATCGCCGCCATTGCTCGTACGCATGGCGAGACGCTCGTCACCCGAGACGCGCACTACGCCCGGATTCCCGGCCTCAAGGTGCTCAAGTATTAGGGCGCTTCCACGCCTCAATGTGCGGCGAAAAATCGAGTTGGTGCGCCGGGATGCCTCGTTTGAGGCCGAACGCGACGACCGCCGTGTACTGCTCCGGTTTCTTGCGCTCGACGCGGAAGACCTTGCCTGTGAAGATGATGTAGTGGGTCACGTCGTCCTTGAAGTCCGCGTACCAGTGGCCGTGCGCCATGTCCAGCGCTCGGCTGATGGCAATGGCGACCTCGTCGGCCTTTTCCCTAGGTATTTCGACGCTGTGCAGCGTCCACTGCTTTAGGTGTGGCGTCTTGTGCTCGGGCGTGACTAGCTCGACCTTTGTCAGGAGGATTTTAACCTGCTTGAGCAAGGATGTGTCAGCCAAGGATTCCTCGATGATGACGCCTGTATACGCCTTCATGGGACCTCACACGTAATACAGCTTCCCCTCCTCCTTCTGCTTGATGTCCATCTGGCTGCCGGGCTTGTTGGCGCGGGGGCGCAGGCTTTCCTCGTCGCGCCGGAACGTGAGGCCCAAGTCTGCCAGGAAGCGGTTCATGCCGGCTTCCATGCCGAAGGGGCCTGCGGCGGCGCCGCGGACGGCGGGCTCGCCCTCGAAGACCAGCAGCTTCTGGGACAGGTAGTCGAGGAAGAGGAGGTCGTGGTCGACAACCAGGGCGGCCTTGCCGCGCTGCTCCATCATCTCGCGGATGACCTTGCTCATGACGAGGCGCTGCTCGACGTCCAAATACGCCGACGGCTCGTCTAGTAGGTAGAGGTCGGCGTCCTGGATGAGGGTCCGGGCGATCGCGACGCGCTGCAGCTCGCCTCCGCTGAGCTCCAGCAGCGTGCGGTCCATGAGGCGCTCGAGTGCCAGGGGCCGCAGGAGCGTCTCGTATTTCTGCAGCCCCAAGAGCGCCGTGGCGACGGGCGTCTCGTCCTTGCCCAGGTATTGGGGCTTGTAGGCGACCCGCAGCCGGGTCTGGGCGGCCGGGTTGGGGAGCTCGCCGGCCAAAAGGCGCACAAACGTCGTCTTGCCGATGCCGTTGGCGCCCAGGATCCCGACGACGTCGTGGGCGAAGATCCTTCCCTCGCGGACGTCGAGGGTGAAGCGGCCCTGCGGATGCGTGAACGCGGGCCAGGTCGTGAGGACGGTATCGCGCTTTTGCTCCTGGGGCGGGCGGCGCTCGAACTTGATGGGCTTGTCGCGGAAGCGCACGTTCTCGTCGCGCAGATAGCCGGACAAAAAGACGTTGATGCCGGCTTTCGCGGTCTTGACCTGGCTGACGATCCCGTAGGCGCCTTCCTGCCCGTACATGAGGTGGACAAGGTCCGAGGCGGCGTCGAGGATGATGAGGTCGTGCTCGATGACGAGGACCGCCGTCTTCTCATCGGCGAGGCTGCGGATGAACTGCGCCACTTTGAGGCGCTGCTTGACGTCCAGGAAGCTGGTGGGCTCGTCGAAGATGTAGACGTTGGCCGCTCTGAGGGCGGTGGCGGCGATCGCGACGCGCTGCAGTTCGCCCCCGGAGACGTGGCCGATGTCGGCGTCCAGGACCTTGTCGAGCTCCAGGAGGCGCACAAGCTCCGCCATGCGCTGGCGCTCGTCGACGCGGGCGAGGAGCTGGCGCACGGTGCCGCTGGCCTGTTTGGGGATCAGGTCGACCTCTTGGGGCTTGTAGGCTACCTTGACGTCGCCCCGGTGGGCCCGCTCGAAGTAGGCCTGCGCCTCGGTGCCCTTGAAGTAGTCGAGGACTTCCGCGCGCGTGGCCGGCCCGGCGCGGCCGAGGTTGGGCTCGATCAGCCCGGCCAGGATCTTGACGGCCGTCGACTTCCCGATGCCGTTGCGCCCGAGGATGCCCACGACTTTGCCGAAGATCGGCGTGGGGAGGTTGAAGAGCGCGAAGGCGTTTTTGCCGAAGCGGTGGATGGGCTCCCGGTCAAGCGCCTCGGGGAGGTTGACGATCGTGATGGCGTCAAAGGGGCACTTGACGACGCAGATGTTGCAGCCGATGCAGGTCGGCTCGATGATCCGTACCTTCTTGCCGGGGTCGTGCACGATGCACTCGGTTCCGGCCCGGTTGACGGGGCAGAAGCGCTCGCACAGGTAGTTCCCGCACTTGTGGGGGTGGCACCGGCTCTCGTCGACGACGGCAATGCGCTTCATGGCAGGGGTTGGAATCCGGGAGTTTTTAAATGTGCGGGAAAAATGGGCGGGCGGCCGAAACCCTTTTGTAGCTGGGTGTCTTCTGCTTGTGGATGCGGCGCCTTGTTCATCTACTGGTCGGCGTCCTGGGGCTCATCATCGTCCTACTAGTAGGCGCCCTCATCGGGACGGTCTTTTTAGTCCTGCTCGCGGTCCTTTCCGGAGTCTCGCTGCTCATGTGGCTCTTGAGCAAAGTCTCAGGCCGCCAGCGCCGACCGAGGCGACCCCGCGGCGTCATTGACGTCAAAGCCCATGAAGTGAAATAGTCACTTATTAATAGCAAATAAACGAACATTTATAAACTCTTTTCCCCTCCATGCCGCCATGAAGCGGCTTGCCACCCTTGCTTTGGCAGGATCCATGCTGCTGCCTGCGCAGGATAATTCCCCATCAAAAAATGCGACAGCTCCGGATTCGAGCGCTCCTTACGAGATCTCGAGCGCCGCAGAGACGACGTTGTATTACATTGCCGACCTTGAAAAAACGGCCCACATCCTGGACCATTATCTGCGGGACAGCAAGTACTACCGAGACGTGCTGGGGTTGGGGCGGGGCTACGAGGCCAAGGCGGTGGTGGACGGCGAGACGCTGCGCACCCGAGTGCCCCCCCTCAGCTTTGCGGCCGAAGAGTCGCTCCTGCAGTTCCTCCAGGGCCATGCCGGCGAGCAGGTCTATGTGCGCAAAACGGACAGCACCCTGACTGCGGTTACAGGAGGAGAGCGCCCCGCCAAAGTGACGGTGCCCTATTCGCTGGGCGTCAACGAGATTTTCGAGTGGGTCACCGGATCCGAAAAATGGAAGGGGTTTACCGGGTCGGGGCCTGCCGCTGATAGTTCCTCAGCGCCTCGGCGTCGGCCCGGCGCAGGTTCTCGATGAAGTTTATTTCTGCCCATTTGGAGACCCGGATGTAAAGAAGCTCGTCCGCCAAGCGCTCCGGCGAGTAGTGCTCGGCTTGGGCGCGCCATTGCAAAACCCCCTCGGAGAAAAGGAAGGCCGTCTCTTCGCTGTCCTTCCAGTCCTGGTAGTAGCCGTTGAGATCCTTGATGAGGGACGGGACTTCGGCGACAGGGGGGAACATTTGGGTCTGCACGAACTGTTGGGCTTTCGGATGGGCCGGGTTGGCCGGGGCCTGCGAGCGCGGCATGTCCACAAAGTGCCCGACTTCGTGGCCCAGGATCCGCGGAATCTGGGAGGGGGACAGGAAATAGGAGAACACGGGCCGGCCATCCACAATCCTGACGGTCCGGTCCAGGGTCCCAAAGTCAAGCACTACCCTGTTGGTGTACAACCCGTACTCTCCTCCGATATGCGGATGGTCTGGCGTGGGACGGTGGCCGGCGGGGTTGAGCGCCTCGACGCTGATGACCAGCGTGTCCGACGCTGCCTGCCTCCCAAATCCTCGGAACAGCGAGTCCGGTATCGTGGCCGCAAAAGAGTCAATCTGGTTCCGCAGCTGCTGGTAATCCGACTGGGTGGCATACCCTTCATAGCGAACGATGAGGGGCGGGCGCGGGGTCGGTGGCGGCGGAGGGGAAGGAACCGGGGACTGGGGGCGGGCCGGCTGGGCCGTGGCGCCGGTGGGATCCACAAAGCGGAAGGGGTTGTTGCTGGCGTAGTCGTAGGGCGCCTTCTCCGCGGCAAGGACGGGGTCCGGGCTCAAGAACCGCCCCACGTCGGCCCGGTAGTTGCGGGCCCCAAAGTCGGCGGTTCCGGTGGCGGCCTCAAGTTCTTTTCCTGCGAACTGGAACCGGGAGGGCGTTCCGTCAGAAAATATCTCCGCTCCGAAGGGCAGATAGCTGGTCAGGGAGGCAGGCTCCCCGGCGGCATCGGTGCGCGCCTGCTCCGAGCCGATGGGGTCGGCGTGCGAAAAGACCAATGCCCCCTCCTCCAGGCTGGCGAGCCGGCTGCCGGCATACAGATGCGACACTGCCCGCATCTGGCCGGCGGTGGAGGGAAGGGCCAGGCCCAAGACAACGAAAAGAACGAAAATTTCGAGCACCCAAAGGGTTCCCCTGCGCATCGGGCTTGGAAATGCAATCGTGTTTAAGAACCCAACGGCCTTCGGCGCTCGACGCACACGGCCGGCGGTGTAGAAAATACCCCCCTTGCCGGCCTCAGGGCGAGCCTGTGCGCGTCCGACAGGGGGACGTCAAGGGGGTGTCCTGCCGACCTCGGGTCGGCGCCCAGCAACCGAAGGTTGCTGTGCCCTCAGAAATCGAAGATTTCTGGGGCCACAACGGCCGAAGGCCGTTGGGCGCCAGAGACGTCGTCTCTGTGCGCCCAGAAATGCCTGGGGCATTTCTGTGGGACCTTCGGGGAACGGCGGCGAGCCTCATCGGAAGCGCAGGCGAGCAGCCGCAACGCAGACCGCCAGGTCTGCGTGTGCCAGCAAGCCGAAGGCTTGCTGTGCAGCAAGGGCGAGCGAAGCGAGATTTTCTACACCGCCCACACGGCCACCATATTTAAATACCCCTTTTCGTCTATGCTCTGTATGAAGGCCTACGTGGTCTCGCCGACCTACCGCGTCATCGACAACAAGGCGTATGTGCACCTGTTCGGGCGCCTGGAGAACGGCGAGTCGTTCCTCTCTATCTCTCTGGCCCGGCCCTACATCTACATCAAGAAAAATGACTTGCCTGCGGCGATGAAGCTGAGGGGCCTCCCCGGCTACCAGGTCGAGGAGGTAAAGTGGCGGAATTTCGGGGGCGAGGAGGTCGTGAAGCTTGTCTACGAGATCCCGTCGGACACGCGGCTCCTGCGCGACGCCTTCGAGCGGGCCGGCATCGTCTGCTACGAGGCCGACATCCGCTTCGCCTACCGCTTCATGATGGACCGCTGCATCCTGGGCACGTGCGACATCCAGGGCGACTATGAGCCCGGCAAGTTCGTGACCCGCCTGTACCGCAACCCCGTCATCACGCCCGCCTCGTTTGTGCCGAAACTCAAGGTCCTGTCGCTGGACATCGAGACAGACCGGACCGCGCAGAAGGTCTACTCGGTGGGCCTGGTCATGGAGGGCTACAAACAGGCCTTTTTGCTGCATGACCGCAAGTTCGTGAATGCGACGCCGTGCGCCTCAGAGGCGGAGCTCCTCACGAAGGCCCAGGACAAGATTGTCGAGCTTGATCCGGACGTGATTGTGGGCTGGAACATCGCCGGCTTCGACTTTGCGGTCCTGGCGCGGAAGTTCAAGGAGCACCGTCTCCCCTTCCAGCTGGGCCGGGCGGAGTGGCCGGTCCACGTCACGGCCGCCCGCTCGTTCTTCCAGGACGCCGAAGCCGAAGTCCCGGGCCGCGTCGTCCTCGACGGCATCGCCGTGCTCAAGAACAGCTTTCTGAAGCTCGGCTCGTACAAGCTGGGCCGCGTCGCGCAGGAACTGCTTGGCGCCAAGAAATTGTTCTCGGATGAGACCAAGGCGGACGATGTCGAGGCCGCCTATGCCAAGGACCCCCAGAAGCTCGTCGACTACAATCTCACCGACTGCCAGCTCGTCCTCGACATCCTCGAGAAGACCGGCACACTCGCGCTCACCCTCCAGCGCTCTCTCCTGACGGGGATGCCGCTGGACCGCATCTCGGCCAGCATCGCGTCGTTTGACTCGCTCTACATCCGCGAACTGCGAGCGCACAGGATCGTGGCTCCCACGGCGAAGGCGGCCGCCTCAGACGCCCGCGTCACGGGCGGCTACGTCATGACAAGCGCCCCGGGCATCTACGACTACATCCTCGTCCACGACTTCAAGAGCCTGTATCCCAGCATCATCCGGACGTTCAACATCGACCCGTGGCGGTACCTCGGCATGGACGTGGAGGGCAAAGGGATCATCCGCGCCCCCAACGGGGCCTGCTTTTCCTCCGAGGACGGCATCCTGCCGCTGCTCATCCAGCGCATCTGGGAGCAGCGCGACCTCGCCAAAAAGCGGGGCGACAAGCTGACGTCGCAGGCCCTCAAGATAACGATGAACAGCTTCTGGGGTGTCCTGGCCAGCCCGATGTGCCGCTTCTTCTCGCTGGACATGGCCAACGGCATCACGCATTTCGGCCAGTTCATCATCAAGCTGACCGCCGAGGAGATCCGCAAGCTCGGCTTTGAAGTCATTTATTCGGACACCGACAGCTGCTTCACGAGAAGCGACGCGAAAGACGAGGCCGACGCGGGCGCCATCGGGCAGCGGATCGCCGCGCACATCAACGGCTTCTACGACGACCACGTCCGGCGAGGGTATGGCCGCAGGAATTTCCTGGAGCTGGAGTTCGAGAAGACCTTCATCCGGTTCGTCCTGCCCCAGCTGCGCCACGCGGAGCTGGGCAGCAAGAAGCGCTACGCCGGCCTCGTGCGGATCGACGGAAGGGAGCAGCTCGTCTTCACCGGCCTGGAGTTTGTCCGCAGGGACTGGACCAATCTAGCCAAGACGTTCCAGGAGGAATTGTTCTGGCGCATCTTCCGCAAGCAAGAGGTCGCCGCCTTCGTCAAGGACTTCGTCCGCGACGTGCGGGCCGGAAAATACGACGGCCTGCTCGTCTACCGCAAGGCCATCCGAAAGGACCTGGAGGACTACACCAAGACGACGCCCCCCCATGTCAAGGCGGCCCGAAAAGCCGGCGGCAGCGTCGAGCACAACCTCGTCGAGTACGTCATGACCGTCGACGGGCCGGAATCGCTGACGGAGCGCCGCCACAAGATCGACTACGACCACTACATCGACAAGCAGGTCAAGCCCATCGCGGACTCAATCCTCGTCTTCTTCAAGACGAGCTTCGAGGACGTGCTAAAAGCCAGCACGCAGAAGACCTTGTTTGGGTTCGGGAAGTAGCTGCGCAGGGCCAGATGAAAGCGTTTGCGCCGAAAGCGACCGGATGAGCGCTCATTCCAGGATCCGGACTTCCGTCAGCACGAGCGCCTCAACTTCGTACTCGCAGCCCACCTTGGTCTGCCCGCAATTCGTGTTGACCGCTCTGAGGGGGACCGTTTTTCGCACTCCTTCGACTTCCACGGCTTTGCCTGACAGCCCGCGCAGCCGCTCGCGCGTGAGGCCCGCGGAGGGATTCGGCACAAGCCTACTTTCTACGACCTGGTTGGACTGGGGGTCCAGCGATGAGAGCAGAGAAAACGAGCTGCCGTCTCCCCCGTCATAGAGCACACCCGAGGCAATAACCGTCTCGGGCGGCGGTGCGCAGGCGGCGACGAGGACCGCGATGAGTATAGCGGACTTCTTGTGCACGCGGAGGAAGGTCATGGCCGCCTCTTACGGTTCCACCGGCCCGCCGGCCCCGACATGCCCCGTCTCGTGGAGGGGCCTCTCGTACGTGAAGTAGCTCCACAGGCGTCCCAGGAGGGGCAAAAAGAACACGGCAGTGAACACCGACAGCAAGTCCAGGACTGGGAGGAGGGGCAGGGCGGTCTGGAAGAGCTCTTGTCTCGAGAAGCGGTCGCGCAGGTACCTGAGCCCGATCAGGACGGCCAGGCCCATGGCGGCGTTGACGCTGGCCTGGGCTGTGAAGGCGGGCGTGTTCAGGGGCGGCGAGGGCCGGCCAAAGAAGGCCTTGGCCTTGGCGGCGTAGCAGGCGTTGTGGAAAGCCCTCAAAAAGAGGGGGCTGCGCGCTACGACAAGGTCCGGCGTCGCCTCAACAGGCTTTTTGCAGCGGGCGCAGACCGGGGCGGCCATCAGAACTGCACGTCCTTGCTTCTCTGCAAGAATCCGGGTGCAGTCTCATAGATGAGGTGGTCCTGCTTGAGCTGGTCGATGAGGTCGTAGACCTCGTGCTCGGTGAAGCCCTCGTTCACCGCTTCGATGACGACCTGCTCGATCTGTATCTTCTTGTTCTTGTCGGTGACCAGGCCGTTTATGATGTCCAGCAGCTTGATCTTGTTGTCCACGCTCGTTTCCTGCACGATGCGCATGGCCACCATGCGCTGGATGCGCAGGAGTTCGTTGAAGTCGGCTTCGTCCATGTGGCGCGGGCCTGCCCGCGACCCCCCGGCGGGGAGAAGAGAAATTTTCTATAAAAATGTTTCGTTTTTAAGATAGAGGGATAGGTTTTCGTATATTTGGACGAAAAAACATTTAAACTTCAAGCTGTGGAGGCTTCCAAGAGGTGAGACCATCACACTTGGGGAATCGGACAATCTCATCGGATTTGCTCTTGTAGTCCTCCTCATGTTCATCTTCTTTTTGGATCACCAGAAAAAGATGATGATGATCGCCAAGGGGATGCCCCCCGAGCGGGCCAAGACGAGCGAGGAGCCCGACCATCTCCTGGCCGGCATGGTCTTCTGCTTCATCGGCCTCGCCTTCCTGCTCAGCATGCTCGTCCTGGCGCGCGCGGAGCTCGTCCTGCCCGGGACGGTCCTGGTGGCCGTCGGGTTGGCGCTGCTTCTGGACATGCAGATCCGGCGCAGCAAATCCTCGGCAAACGGGGGCAAGAAGAAATAGGCGTGCGGTTCCGGTCTCATTCGGAAAGGATCCGAGGCGACCGAAAAATTCTCACATAGACCGCAGAAGGGCATAAGAACAAGGGGAACTTGCGGGAAGGATGGCGATGCAGTCGATGCTGCCCGAAGACCGGCCCCGCGAGCGGGCCTACCGGCTGGGGATGGATGTCCTCACCGACGCGGAGCTTCTGGCGCTTCTCTTGGGCACGGGCCAGGCGGGCCACGACACGCTGGAGACGGCCGCGCAGGTCTTGGGGTCGGTGACCGTCAGCGAACTGGGGCGCGCCTCGCCCATCGCCTTGGAGCGCCTGCCCGGCATCGGGCCCGCCAAGGCCTGCCGCGTCGCGGCCGCCTTCGAGCTGGGCCGGCG
>CAYUKJ010000027.1:0-3624 GCA_964445245.1 uncultured Methanosarcinales archaeon
GTGCACAAATGTATATTAGTAGAGAGTAATTTTTATTATTTACAATAGGGTATTATGGATTTTCCGTCTCCAATGCAGCCCGCTGAATGTTCCAGAAACCCGCATAGCTCCCCGTTTTTTGGATTCCGGCCTTTTCGACGCGAATCCGCCGCATGAAATTCGGCCCGTCCAGCACGATGCTTTCATACTCGCCGCCCTCGCCGCCCACATGGAAGCCGAATTTGGCGTTTAGCGCCATTAGAATCTTGAGGAATTCCTCGTCAAACCGGCGACCCAGCCATTCATGCTTCAAGCCTTCGGCGGCCATTGAGCTCAATCTGACGTCAAAGCCCGATGCGATGATCTCCCGGAGCAGCGCTGCCTGGTCCTTGTGCCACAGCGGCGCGAACGTCTTGAGGCCGAGGGCCGCGCAGACGCGGTTGACGCGCTCCTGCTGGTAGTCCGACCAGAGCGCCCCGACGGCGACGCCGTCCAGAGCGAATTTTGCTTGGGCTTGCTCGAGGAGGCGGCGCAGATCGTCGAGCTCGGCCTCCTTCTCGCCCTTGGTCGGGGCTTGCAGGAGGGGGATGCCGAGTGCCTGCGCCTGCAGCTCCACCATGCCGATGTTGGGCGTGTGGAACATGAAGCTGTCCGGGTTGGCGCTTCGCATCGAGAGCAGGCAGGCGACGTCCCAGCCCTGGACCTGATAATAGTAGGTGGTGAAGCAGGAGTCCTTGCCGCCGGAAAAGAGGACGCCGATGCGCATGAAGGTCAGAGTCCGTGCCTGCCTTATTAGTTTTACTGCGGAATTGGCCCTGTTGAAATCATCCCGCCGCCCCGCCCAGGACCTCCCTGAAGAGGAGGGTGATGGAAAGATAGAAGCCGGCCAAAAGGATGATGGTGTAGATGACAAAGCCCCACATGGAGTTGAGGATGGTCTTGGCGATCTGGTAGGTGTCGCTTCCGACCTTGACGTTGGCCGAGAAGAGGCCGAGGACGAGCAGCATCTCGATGAGGTAGAGCCCGACGATGAGCTCGACGACGGTGGGCGGGATGATCCTGGTGACGTCGACCAGATCGAGGGAGGCCGCCTCGCTGCCGAACCCCTCCTGGATGCCCACGAGGACGTGCGAGATGAAGGTGAGGCTCTTGACGATGGCCAGGCTCATGAGGACGGCCGCCGCGCAGAGGATGGGGGCCAAAAACGTGATGGTGATGTTGACAAGCGCCACCGTCTCGGCCAAAAGCGTCTTGATGTAGTCGTCGAGCTGGTAGAGCGCGATGGTCTGCTCGCGCATCATCTTGGCCGACTGGGCGGCAGAGGCCGAGGAGATCTTGGTGAAGTCCATGATGCTGGAGAGCAGGTTGACGACCTTGCGGGAGGGCACGATCTTGGGCAGGACGGTCCGCGTCAATTCGTCGAGGTCCTTCTTGCTGGTCTTGAGCTGGAGGATGAGGATGGAGAAGAACTTGACGACGGGGTGTTTCCCGAAGCCGTGCTTTTTGTAGTCGTCTACGATCTCGGGGATGATGCTTTCCATCGATAGGTTCAAGGTGAGGTAGGTGGCCAGCGTCTGCAAGAGGTGCGGCAGGTCGCGCTCGGTCTCGTCCACGTCCTCCCAGAGCCTGCGGTAGCGGTGCGTGTAGTACGCGGTGAAGAACACGATGCCCAGCACGATGCCGGCCATCATCGAGTAGACGCGCAGGACGGACTCGAACTGGTACTCGCGCTCGACGGTGATGACAGAGTGCGTGTTGATCGTCATCAGGTGCAGGGCAGTCGGGATCGAGAGGAGGACGGCGATCGAGATGCCGATGATCCAGAGGACGCCCGGCGTGGGGGTCCAGAACGGGCTCTCCTTGAGGTCGATCGTGTCGACCTGGACGCGCCGCGCCGAGAAGTTGAGGGCCATGAGGAGGAGGAGTGAGGGGAAGAGGATGTTGTAGAGGAAGAAGAGGAGCGCCCCCGTGATGATGTCAGGCAAGAAGATGGAGACCAGGGGCAGCATCATGAGCGATATGACCGGGAAGAGCACGCCGACGGCCACCAGCGTCTTGGCGTTGGCGGCCAGGGTTTCGGCCATGCGCTTGCCCTTGGTGTGGTACGCGATGATGAGCGTCTCGAGGACCTCCTTGATGATGGTGTGCTTGTCCTCCTCCAGGGAGAGCGTGGCGGTCTCGAGGAGCTTGAGGCTCTTGACGAAGTCGGGGTTGACCGAGTTCCAGATGGGGATGTACTGCTCGAAGACGGCGCCCAGCGTGTTCTTCTTGCGCAGGCGCAGCTGCTCGGCGATGTCGTGGAACTGCGTCTTGAGCGTGCCGCGCAGCTCGCGCCCGGTGTGGACGACGGCGTACTCCATGCTCATGTTCATCTGGATGAACGTCGAGATGCGCATGAGCGCTTTTAGCATCTCCTCGCTGTACAAGATGAGCCGCTGGCTGTACACGATCGAGTAGGGGTACAAAAAGAACGTCATCGACAGGACGAGGCCCATGAAGAGGAAGAAGAGGGTGAGGAACTCGAGGTCCATCATGTAGGCCATCATCCAGAGGACCATCCCGGCGACCAGCGTCGTGAGGGAGGCGCCCACGACGGCCCGCGAGTCGTACTCGTACTCGACGAACTTGAGGCGCGCGTCGATGCCCTTGACACTGAACCCGATGGGCGACCGCTTGCCGAGCTCGTAGACGCCTTCGAAGACCATGGTCAGAACCCGTACGGCGCGGTCGGTGGCATGGATGTCGCAGGGTCCGGAACGCTCTCCCCGGTCTCCGGACCCAGTCTCATGGCTGTACTTTCTCCTCCAAAATGGCCCGGAGGCGCGGCTCGAAATCCTGCTTGAACTTCTCGAGGTGCTGGGGCGACTCGAGGGGCTTCTGCTCCTCAGAGAGGATGGCGAAGAGGATGTTGACCTTCGAGATGTAGGGGGCCTCTAGCAGCTTTTTGCGCGGCCCGGCGAGGCGCAGGTGGGTCTCCTTGACCCAGGCGCGCAGCTTGATGTCGGTGAGGACGTCGTCGTAGCCCTTGTAGCCGCGCGTGCGCTTGAGGATTTCGCCGATGAAGACAGACTTGCCCCCGAGGAGGTCCTGGGTCGGGACGAGCTCGTCCTTCTGCCCGTCGTAGACCAGCAGATCCATGAACTCTGGCTCGTCCTGCCAGTGCTTGAGGACCTCGGTGACGGAAAGCACGCGCCGGACGCGCTTGAGGCCCGAGGGGCTCTTGATCTGGTTCATCGTGATGATGAGGTCGGTGACCTTGAAGGAGCCCTTGGGGACGCCCAGGTCGTTGACGACGCGGTCGAAGACGCCGTAGGGCGTGTCGCCGTGGACGGTGCCGGCGACGACATTGGACATGGCGCCCACGCGCATGGCCTCGTAGAGGACGCGGGCCTCCATGCTGCGGATCTCGCCGACGATGAGGCAGCTGTCGCCCAGGCGCAGCGTCGTGCGCAGGCCCATGTCGAAGGCGATCTCCATGCCAGTCTGGAGCAGCGCGCTGCGGACCTTGAGGGGCAATATGTCGTATCCGAGCTTCTTGTAGCTCTCGATTGGGAGCTCCTGGGTGTCCTCGATGGTGATGAGGCGGTACTTGGGCAGCAATTCGAGGATGAGGGCGCCCAGCATCGAGGTCTTGCCGCTGCCGCG
>CAYUKJ010000027.1:3634-9624 GCA_964445245.1 uncultured Methanosarcinales archaeon
CGGGGCCCCGTCGTCAAAAAGGAGCGGCCGTGGCTGATGGCCAGGGACATGAGGCCGGCGAACCAGCTGTTGATGGCCCGGTTGTCCATGAAGAGGGGCACCGTCCAGGGCTCCTCGCGGTGTTTGCGGATGGAGTAGCCTGTCCCAAAGATCGAGAAGGGGTTGATGATGGCCGCGACGCGGCCCCGGTGGCTGCCGATGACAATCTCGCCGTCGAGCTGGGGCTGGGCCTTGTTGAGGGGGCGGCCCGTGGTGATCTTGAGGCGCGTGGCCAGGTAGTTGAGGAGGTCGTCGCTCGGGTAGATGTTGGTGACGCACTCGTCGAAGTCGGCGTGGACGACTCGGATGGGGGTCTTGTATGCCGGCGGGTTGATGTTGATCTCGAGGATCTTCTCGTCGAAGAGGAGGTGCTCGAGGATGCCGTACTCGAGGTACCACCGCTTGATGTACTCGTTTGCCGTATGCCCCGTCTTCTTGAACTCCTCGACCTCGTCGTACATCTGCGCCAGCTGCTTGAAGGTGACGTTCGTCTCAGGGATGCGGATGTTGTAGATGAAGCCTACGTTGTCCAGCCGCCGCAGGATCTGGACCTTGGCCCCCGTTGTTAGGACATAGGCGGCGGCCTCTTCTGTCCGCTCCTGGGCCGAGGTGAGGCGCACGTCGATGAAGAAGGGCTCGATGTGGAGGAGCTTGCGGTCGGAGTCGTACTCCTTGGTGAAGAGCTTCGTCTTGATCCGGATGCGGTCGAACTCCTTGTCCTCAAGGAGCTTGTCGTATTCCCGGGACAGGGAGACGCTCCCCATCGTGTGGGGCGCGTCCTGCTCGACGTCGATTACCAGGATTTTCTCGTCCTCCCCGAGCATAGTGGCCTCTCGGCGTCGCCCCCGACGAGCCTATTTAAATGTTTATGACTATTTTGAAATGGTGATATCGAATGATTAAATTTTTAAACTGCGGAATTGCGTCAGCCCTGCAATGGGCATGTTCGATTCAGGCAGCAAGGGCTCTTTGGAGTCTGTCGAGCAGCAGATCAAGATCCTGGCCACCAACGTCGAGGTCCTCAACCAGAAGCTCATCCAGGACCCCAACGCGGCGATCACGCCCGGCGAGGCCGTCATCAAGAAGCAGACGGCCGACGCCTTAGTCATCCTCACCCGCCTCGAGAACACGCTGCGCGCCACGCAAGGCGACCTGGCCGCCAGCGTGACGCAGCACATCGTGCAGCTCAAGGCGACCTTCGAGACCGTCCAAAAGCAGCTGGCGGCCCTGCCCAACCAAAAGACGGCCATCGACGAGCAGATCGCCAAGCTTTCCACCGTCACGGGCAACCTGGACAAGCTCGACAAGAGCTGGCTCCACGACTTCCTCGAGAAGGTCGACGTCTTCAACAAGAATGCCATCACCCTCAACAACAACCTCATCTCCTACCACAAGGGCATGATCGACGCGATCGACCACAAGTTCGCCGAGGTCTCGGAGAACACCTCCGCCAAGATCTTCAAGAACATGCTGTGGTTCATCATCGCGATCATGGTGCTCACGGCGGTGTTCGCGCTGGTCTTCTCGTGGTTCTTCAAGTAAAAGGGGACGCTGCCGACAAATAGAGCGCGGCCGTGCCACTGCATCTGCGGTGCAACCCCTGCCTAGATTACCCGAGGATTGTAGGCGTATAGTTCGCGGGCCCTGTCGGTAGCTTCTCTTCGAGCCAAGTCTACAACATCGTGGTGGCGCACATAGAGGCCGCCGCCAGCCAGCGTGCTGAGGCCATAATTCTGCGAGAATGTGGCCAGGGTTTTTCCCCGCACATCCCTGGCCTCGTAGACTGCGACCGTTGAGGCGAAAAGACACACCGGCCCCAATTCTCCGCCGGAGAGCCGGCCGTCCTCCCCAACCAGGATCGTGAGGTCGCTGACCTTGGCGCCAAGGCCTTCAAGCCGGGACTTGAAGTCCTCGAAGCTTTTAAATCTGCGTTGAAGCCAGCCCATCGGCAAAGGAAGCCGTTTGCGAGCTTTAAGCCTTGTGTATTCCATATAGAAATCAATGCGGCAGAATGTTTTTATGCTTCGGCAGGTTTAGAGGTCGCATGTCTGCTGCCGAGTCGGAGCCGCGTCGTTCAACGCCTCTGAGCGCCTACAAAAAAAAGCGCGACTTTGCCAAGACACCGGAGCCCAAGGTGCAGGTCAAGTCCTCGCAGGGCAGCCCCATCTTCGTCGTCCAGGAGCACCACGCGCGCCGCCTGCACTGGGACTTCCGCCTCGAGTATAACGGCGTGCTGAAGAGCTGGGCCGTCACAAAGGAGCCGCCGCTTGAAGCAGGGATCAAGCGCCTTGCGGTGCAGACCGAAGACCACCCCCTCGACTACGGGACCTTCGAAGGCACGATTCAAGAGGGCGAATATGGCGCAGGGACTGTCAAGATATGGGACACCGGGACCTTCGAGACCGAGAGCCGCACAGCCGAAAAAATCGTGGTGAACTTGAAGGGGAAGAAATTGAAGGGCGGCTACGTGCTGGTGAAGCTGCGACCCGGCGTGGACGAGAAGAACTGGTTGTTTTTCAAGAAAAAAGGATAGCTGACGAGAAGAATAGAACAAGCTTCCTTACACGATCGGGCTCTCGCGGCGGCCAATCATGCGGCCCTCCTTGTGGCCGAAAGCGCCGGCGATGTGCTCCTTGGAGAAGCCCTCGGGGACTTTTTTTGTCGTCGCGTACTCGTAGAGAGCGGCGGTGAAGACGCCGGAGAGGCTCGCGGTCACGACGCCGAGGAGGACCCAGTACAGGATGACAAGTCCCAGCGCGACCAGCCCGGCAGGGAAGCCGCCGACAAGATACGCGATGAGGAGGATTGGCAGCGGGATGAGGAAGAGGATGGTCGTCGCAAAACTCATCGAGAACCGGACGATGAGGTTCTCGCCCCACGTCTGCTTGACGAGCTGCACGCTGCGCTTGATGGCCGCGAACGGCCCGAGGTTCTCGAACGCGTAGACGGGGATGACGAAGAACGTGATGAACTCCCACGCCGCGCCCAGGATCGAGATGGCGATGCGGGCCAGCATCCCGCTGGATTTCTCGCGCGCCATGCGAAGGATGAGGCCGACGGTCGCCGAGATGGCGGCCCAGCCCAGGATCGCGCCGAATCGGCTGAACGCCCCGCGGATCCCGTCGCCAAGCGTCGGGTCCTGGCCCCTGAGGCGCTTGCGGGCGCAGAAGATAGTGGCCGTGTTGAAGAAGATGACGATCCCGTTCGTGATGAAGAAGAACGCGTAGAGGACTGCCAGGTGCGCAAGCCCAAGGCTCTCGTCGATGCCTGTGAAGAGGATGGGAAACACCATCACGGCAAACGCGATGATGGCGAACACCGCCGACAGAACAGGGAACAGCAGGATTTCCTTGTCCTTTTTGAGGACTTCAAGGCTCTCCTTCATCAGCGCGAAGGAGGATTGGAAGCGGTTCATGCCTCCCTTCCAAACCCCACGGATTTAAAAGATTTGTGCTTTCGCTTTTGGCTCACCCTATAAGAATATCTTCCCATAAGCTATTAAAACGGTGGGGTGGTCCTCCCATGCATGGCCGCCATCGGGGAACCCGCGCCGGACTTTGAGGGCATCGACGGAGACGGCCAGCCCGTCTCGCTGTCCCATTATCGGGGCAAAAAGGTCGCCCTCTGCTTCTACCCTAAGGACGACACGCCCGGCTGCACGCTGGAGGCATGCAACCTGCGCGACCACACCGAGGCCCTGGACACCAAAGGCGTCTTAGTCCTGGGCGTCAGCCGCGACCCGCCGGCCTCGCACAAGGCTTTCGCCGAAAAATACGACTTGCCGTTCCGCCTTGTCGCCGACCCTGACGGCGCCATCGGCGCCAAGTACGGCGTTGCGGGCGGCCCTCTCCACACGCGCGCCACGTTCCTCATCGACGAATCCGGCAGGATCGCGGCCGCCATCGGCACCGTCAACGTCCACGACCACGCCGCCCAGATCCTGCGGGGGTTCGGCCTGGCATGAGCAAGGCGGTAGCTGCCGGCATGACACTGGCCGAAGGCCTGGCGCACATCCAGCGTCTGGACGGCATCACGGCGGCCGCCCCCATCCCGGCAAAGGCCCGCGCGGCGCTGGCCCGCTTCGAGGACCCGAAGAACGAGGGCGTCGCGCGCGTGTTCAGCAAGCGCTTTGTCGCGGTGGCCCTGCACGACGGGACGTTCCGCCCGCCCCTGTCCGACATCATCCTCCACCAGATCGGCAGCCCGCTGTTTCCTCCGACGGAATTCCCCGAGATCCCCGCGGGCGTGGCCGCGTCGCCGGGGATGCGGCTCCACCGCGAACTCATCCGGCGGTACGCGTTGCCCGCCGGCCCGCGGGACGCGACGCTCCTCATCGGATGGGATTGATGGAGGCGCTCAAGCGGCTGCACGGATGAGGCACACTCTACGGCCTGGGCGAAGTTGCAGGGTCCGATAATTCCCTCTTCCGTCGAGAAATCTATCCTTACCGTTCGGTAGTACTGAAGAGAAAGGTTTATAAGCGTGCCGCCAATACTGTGGGGCATGAACGACTCCACCTATCGGACACTCAAGCACGCCATTTGGGCCACAGCATTGACCGCGGGCATCACGGTGCCTTCCATCTTCAGCTACCTCAAGACCCGCGATGAGACTGCCGTAGCCCGCGCGCAGGCAGAGACTCAGAAGGCGCAGACGCTGTCCGCGCTGGAAGCTCAACGCTTGGAGGCCTTCCAAGGCTTGCTCGCGAATCCTGCGTACCAGGGCTATTTGCAGCAGAGGCAACAGTTCGCGAAGGAGCTCTCAACCATAGGCAGGTTTCCGATGTATAAGTGGCTGGCGCCAGCCGAAGTTGCACATTACACGAACACCGCTTTCGGCGAGATGCCATTGCGCGAGCCGCAGTAGGCTCTGTGTCTGACGCGCATCTTGTTGGCGCCCCTCGAAGCGCGTATTTAGTTCTTCATGTACTCTTCGAGCAGCGCTCCACCCACTCCTCCATCGGCGGCGTCCCTTCCTTCGCCTGGATGTCGACGGAATTCTAGCGCATGGCTGCAGCGACTGACTCTCTTCGGCAGCCCGTCGATTCCCTTCTCGTCTTGCGAGCGGCCACCGCGAAGAAGCCCTAGCAGCCCACTATCTATGTGTTGCTACCCGCTGCGCGGCGGCATCGTACTTGACCTTAAGCAGGATAAGCACGATGATCATCAGCGATTCAATGGTCGCGAACGTCAAGAGCGGCAGCACCCGGTGCAGGGCGGCATATGCGCAGTACAGAATCAGCCCGACGAGGGAGATGGTCGTCCACAGCAAGGAGAGGTCCTTCGCAGACTTGGTCTGCCAAGTCTTGATGAGCTGTGGCGCGAGCGCGACGGCGATGAGGAAACCTCCCAGATAGCCGACGAGTTCCAAGGTCATGTACGTTTCGACTCACCGCAGCTAATTAATGTTGCGGCGGAGGAAGCCTAGGGCGCTATCCGCACAATTCCTGCGGTCAGCAGTTCCACCCACTCCTTCATCGGCAGCTTCCCTTCCATCGCCTCGATCTCGACGAGGTTCGAGCGCGTCGCCGGATGCTTGGGGCCCAGCGCCGAGCAGAGCTCCGGGCCGCTGGAGATGCCGTAGGTGCCGATTGTTCTCGCCAGCGCCATCGTCTCGACCTTGTCATACGTCAGGAGAGGCCGCCAAATCGGCATCGCGACGGCGCGGCTGATGACGGCCATGTTGCTCAATGTCTGGCTGCCGACCTGGCCGAGGTTCTCGCCGGTGACAAGGGCCTTGGCGCCCTGCGCCTGCGCGAACCGCTCGGCGACCCGCAAAAGCAACCGGCGGGTGAGGATGTAGTAGTAGCGATGATCGCACTCCTTGACGATGAGGCTGTGCTGGTCAGCCTGGTTCGTCACAAAAAGGGGGAAGCCCAAATACCTGGCCAGGCGGTCGGCCTTCTCCTGCGGGCTGGCGTCGGTGAACGGCTCGATGGACAAGTGCAGCGC
>CAYUKJ010000028.1:0-2237 GCA_964445245.1 uncultured Methanosarcinales archaeon
GATCCGCGGCTTCGACGTCAACGACTCGATCCGGCTGCGCACCAACAAGGGCACGACGCACCGGCTCACCGTCTTGCCGCTGCTCAACCGCACGGTCCTCAACCAGACCCGCCTCGTCAACAGGACGTTCCAGGAGCTCGACAACGCGACAAACCTCACCGTCAATGTGACCCGAGAGGTCGAGGAGCCCGTCGTCCTCGAGGAAGTCATCGGAGTGGCGCCGATCGGCCTCAACGTCCTGGACGCGCCGCGCACTAACATCCGCAAGGGCCTCGACTTGTCTGGCGGCACGCGCGTCATCCTCAAGCCAGAGCGGGCCGTGACGCCGGAGGAGATGACCGTCATCCTCGACAACATCAAGCAGCGCCTCAACGTCTTTGGGCTCTCCGATATCGTCGTGCGCGAGATCCGCGACCTCAACCGGCAGAGCTATATCACCGTCGAGATCGCCGGGGCCAACCAGGAGCAGGTCCGTGACCTCATCTCGCGGCAGGGCCAATTCGAGGCCCGCATCGCGAACGCGACGGTGTTTTCGGGCGGCGAAGACGTCAAGAACGTCTGCCTCAAGCCCGAGTGCTCCGGCATCGACTTTGCGCGGCGGCCTTGCGCGCCATCCGGCGACGGCTGGGCCTGCGGCTTCTACTTCACGATCACGCTCTCGCCGGCGGCCGCGCAGCGGCAGGCAGACGCGACACGCGGCCTCGGGGTCACCGTCGTGGGAGGCCAAAGCTACCTGACCGAAAACCTCGACCTCTACTTGGACGGGGAGCTCGTGGACACGCTCCGCATCGGCGCCGAGCTCAAGGGGGCCGCGACCACCGACATCCAGATCTCCGGCAGCGGGGCCGGCCCTGCGGAGGACCAGGCGAAGGCCGACGCCCTGGCCTCGATGGCCAAGCTCCAGTCCATCCTCGAGACCGGGAGCCTGCCGGTGAAGCTGGACATCGTGAAAAGCGACGCTATCAGCCCCTTCCTGGGCCGGGAGTTCGTGCGCAACGCGCTCCTGCTTGGCGTCACGTCGATGGCGGTCGTCATTGTCGTCCTGTTCGTGCGCTACCGGAAGTGGTACTTGGCCATCCCCATCGCCGTCACGATGCTCTCCGAGGCCGGCCTCACCGTGGCCCTGGCGGCGCTGATAGGCTGGGACCTGGATTTGGCGGCGATCGCCGGCATCATCGTCTCGGTCGGCACGGGGGTCGACGACCAGATAGTGATCACGGACGAAATCCTCTACGGCGAGACCTCCAAGGCCGTCACCCTCAAGGACCGCTTCAAGCGCGCGTTTTTCATCATCATGACGGCCTATGTCCTCATCGTCGTCGCGATGGTGCCCCTCCTCTTTGCCGGGGCTGGGCTCCTGAAGGGCTTTGCCTTCACGTCGATTTTGGGCGTGAGCATCGGCGTCTTCATCACGCGGCCGGCCTTCGCCGCGATCCTCGAGGCGCTCGTCGAGCACGAGCAGGGCGCTTAGACCAGCAGCTCCGGGATGCCGCTCCGGATGGGGTAGGTCCGCTGGCACGCGGGACAGCGGAGCGCGTCCGCGAGTGCCGAGAGCGCGCCCCTGCAGGCGGGGCACACAAGAAGATCTGCCAATTCCGTGGGCAAGGACGCAGGCACCGCGTCAGACCCCTTCGTCTTTTTCGGCTTTTTTCCCCTCCACCGCCCGGATCTTGCGGTCCAGGTCGGCGTAGGTGCGCGAGATTCGCTGGTCGTGGGTCCGCAGGACCTCGCGCAGGCCCGCCACCTCGTTGTAGAGGCGCACCAGGTCGCGGTCCTGGGCGCGCACATGGTGGCTGATGGCCTCTTTTTGGGCATCGACGGCGCGGCGGTGGGAGGCGTGGTGCTCCTCTTTGGCGTTCCGGAGGAGGGTTTCGAGGCGGAGAAGCTCTTCCTGGAGGTGCAGCTGCTGGTATTGCAGGGCCTCAAGGCTGTTCGAGAGGCCAAGCAGCGACTGGTTGAGGAGGCGCGCGTGCTTCTTCTCCACCGAATCGGTGAGCTCCCGGCGCAGGCTCTCCTGCGCAGCCAGGACCTGGCTCCGCAGGTCCTCGAAGCTGCCCTGGTGCACGAACTCCTCGTTGAACAGGCGCAGGATCCCCGAGACCTCAGCCATCTGCTCGTGCAGTCGCTTGAGGTAGGCGGCGGTGATCTGGTCCTCGGCGGACATGACTCTTCCTTGAAAAACCCAATTTAAAAATATTGCGTCGAATGGGCCCGCCCGGACTCGAACCGGGGACCTT
>CAYUKJ010000028.1:2247-9624 GCA_964445245.1 uncultured Methanosarcinales archaeon
CATAGGTGATTTAATTCTCAAACTATTTACATTTATTCTCAACTTACTAAAGCCAATAATAAAGAAATGGGCCCGCCCGGACTCGAACCGGGGACCTTCGCCATGTCGAGGCGACATCATAGCCACTAGACTACGGGCCCGATGGGCCAGCCAGAACCGGAGACTGTTTTTAAAGGTTTAGGGCTTGCGTCCTGCCAATGACGGTGTCCAGTCCCTCGATATGGCTGACCCGCTGGACCTGCAAGAATTCCCGGAATTTTGTGTCGACGCGGACGCCATGGGCCTCCAGGCCTTTGCGCAGGCGGCCGTAGAGCTGCTTGCCTTCGCGGTCCAGGTCGACGAGGAGGACGGCCTTCGAGAAGGAGTCGGAGACGGCCTCGACGA
The DNA here is from genome assembly GCA_964445245.1 of uncultured Methanosarcinales archaeon. Classification (GTDB taxonomy): domain Archaea; phylum Nanobdellota; class Nanobdellia; order Woesearchaeales; family JAHJEM01; genus CAYUKJ01. The sequence goes on from CAYUKJ010000028.1 coordinate 2,632, forward strand.
CGTGGAAGAGGGGGCGGCCGTTGAGGGGCTGGACGGGGGCGGTGACGCCGACGGCGTGCAGGGCGGCCGCGTCCTTGCGCCCTTCTACGACGACCACCGAGCCGGACTCGTTGAGGTCGGCGACCCAGGCCTCCCAGTCATCCATCCCGGCGAAATGAGGGCCTTCTATTTATGGTTTATTCATTTAAGGTTGGCTCGCCCGCAGGCTCTGTCCGGAATCTCGCTTCGCTCGGCTTGTGCAACCTGCTCGGCATCACGTTGTCGCGATCCGTAGAGGGAGCACCCCGTAGGGGGTGCGCAGCAACTGCGGTTGCTGGCATGCTCGTGGCCTGTGGCTACGACGCACGACCCCCACTCCCTGCCCTTGACGGGCCACGTCATGCCTCGCCCTTAAGGTTGCACAAGCACATTCCGGACAGAGCCTCGCCCGCATATATTCACCATGATGTATAAATAGGACTCGGCCGTTAACCGGGCCATGGAGCCTCAGAAGGACCAGTACTATGACGTCCTTGCCCCCGGCTATGACGCGCTCTACGGGGAGGAACAGCGGAAAAAACTGGCGATTTTGAAGACCTGGCTGAGTGTGACGCCGGACATGGTCTTGCTCGACGCCGGGTGCGGGACGGGAATCTCGACGGACTGGCCCTGCCGCGTGATCGGCGTCGACACCAGCCTGCATGCGCTCCACCTGGCGCGGCACAAGCACCCCACGGCCCGGTTTGTGCAGGCCGCGATGGAGCGGCTCCCGTTCAGCGACCGGGCCTTTGACGTCGTCCTCGCCCTGACCAGCCTCCAGAACGCGCGCGACATCAACGCCGCGCTCGCCGAACTCTGGCGGGTCGCGCGGGGCCGGATCGTCGTGACGTTTCCGGCCCGCCTCAAGATGGCCGCCGCGCTGCGGCAGAAAGTCCGGGCGGCGTGGCCGGGCGCGCAGGAAACGGCGTTGGCCGGAGACGCCGCGTTTCGTGCTGATGCCGGATGACATCGCCCGTCGCCTTTTAAATGGCCGTTTGATGTTGAGGGCGGCCGCGATGAAAATGTCTGTGCGGGGGCTGCCTTGGCCGGGATGAAGGCTGCGTCAGCGCTTATAATCTCCTCGGCTGCAGGGCAGGCCGCGTGGGCGCACTCTGGCCGCAGCCCCGCCTCCCCGACATTTTCATCGCGGCCATTGAGAGCAACACTTTTAAATCTGGGGGCGTTCTCATTGGGGTTGGAGGTGTCGCTCATGAAATGGCAATTCCTCGTCCTGTCCCTGGTTCTGGTGGCGGCCTGCGCGAAGCCCGCGCCCCCGGCCCCCGACATCGGCGTCCAGATCAATCAGGTCCCCAACATCCCCACGACCGGGGCCAAGACGATCAAGATCGGGTTCATCGGCCCCTTGACGGGGAACGAGGCGAACCTGGGCGTCCCCATCCGCAACGGGGCGCAGCTGGCTGTCGACGAGATCGACGACGCGGGGGGGGTTGCCGGCTCCAGGCTTGAATTGGTCTCCGAGGACGGCCTGTGCGACGCCAAGGCCGCCACGCAGGCCGGCAACAAGCTCATCCTCACCGACAAGGTCATAGTCATCGTCGGGGGGGTCTGCTCGGCCGAGACGCTCGCGGTCGCGCCGATCGCCGAGTCGAACAAGGTCGTGCTCTTTTCGCCCTCGTCGAGCAACCCGGACATAACGAAGGCCGGCGACTTCGTCTTCCGCTCGGCGGCCTCCGACACGGGCCAGGGCGAGGCGGCCGCCCAGCACATGAAGGGCCAGGGCATCGCGAAGGCGGCGGCCCTCTATGCGAACTCTGACTATAATCTCGGCCTCAAGAGCGCCTTCCAGAAGTCCTTTGAGGCGCTGGGCGGCGCGGTGGTCGCGGCCGAGACGTACGAGCGGACCGATAAGGACTTCCGCACCCAGATCACGAAGATCAAGGATGCCGACCCCGAGGCCGTTTTCATCGTCCCCTACTCTGAGGGCGGCCTGGTCATCAAGCAGCTCACTGAGCTTGGCCTCGACGCCCAGCTCTACGGCTCCGAGACCCTCAACAGCAAGACCGTCCTCGACGAGGCCGGCGAGGCCGCCGAGGGGCTCATCTACACGACGCCCAAATGGGACCCCGCGAATGCCGCCTCCAAGGAGTTCACCCAGAGATACCTGCTCAAGTTCGGCGTCAGCCCTGAGTTCGCGTCCTTTGCCGCCAACGCCTACGACAACGTGAAGCTCATCGCCAAGGCCCTGGAGGGCGGCGCAAAGACGGCCGCGGAGATCAAGGCATGGCTCTACACCGTCAAAGGCTACCCGGGCGCCGGCGGCACGCTCACCATCGACAGCAACGGCGACGCCGTCAAGGAATTCGAGGTCATGACAGTCAAGGGCGGCGAGTTCGTGAAGTGGGAGGCATTGAACACTTCCGTCGGAACACAGGACAGCTCTTGGACCTTCGCAGAAATTGAGAGGGGCTGCGCTCCGGAAGACACTTGCGGGGATATCACGTGGTACCGTTGCGGTTCCACCCCGGAATTCCTCCGGGAATACTACGTCAACCCGAAGACAAAAGCGGTCCTTAGCGAATGCATCGCAGACTACAGCCAGCCTCTGACACCGGAGAAGCGGGAGGAGCTGGATAAATACTGCCCCCCGCAGGCTTGGACGTGTCCGAACCCCCATACTAAGGCTTCCGATCCGGCGGTAGAGTAGGCGCTTGAACCCGAAGAAGCGAGATTTGCTTCAATCGGCCCCGTTGAAATCATCGCTTCGCGATGGCCTGGCCGCCTTCTCGCCGTGCGGTTGTCGCGGGCGTGAAGGCGACCACCCCGTAGGGGGCATGTCCCCCGGTCGCCCGCGCTGTCGCAACGAGATACGGCTCGACCTGAGGGCGGCCAGGCATCATTTCAACAGGGCCGCTTCAATCCTCACATTTTTATATCGGTGAGCAACTGGGGCAGGCATGCAGGTCCAAGAGCACCCAGCGGCATTTGCGGGAACAACAGCCTCTTCGGTCCCCGGCTACCTCTTTGAGCGGCTGGAGGGCAACCGGGCCTGCCTGCTGTTCCGGCGGGGCGGCGCGTTCACGACGTGGACCTACCTGGACCTGTGGACGCGCGTCGCCGACTTGGCGTATGCCCTGGACCGCCGGGGCATCCGGGCCGGCGACCGCGTCGCGCTCTTCTCGAACAACCGGCCGGAGTGGATCGTGTGCGACCTGGCCGTCCTGTCGCTGGGCGCGGTCTGCGTCCCGCGCGGCGCCAACTGCGCCCCCGCCGAGCTTGCGTTCATCCTGTCGCACAGCCGATGCAAAGCCGCCCTCCTTGAGACGCCGGCGCTGCTTGACTGCCTTGGCGACGCCAAGAGGCGCCTTGAGTTCATGGCCATCATCGAAGGAACCGTCCCGGACAGCCTCATTTCCCTCGACACGCTGCTCCGCGGAGGCGCCGGCCGGCCGAAAACCTGGTTTTCGCAGACGTTGGCAGCGCGGCGGCCTGACGAGCTGGCCACGGTCGTCTACACAAGCGGCACCACGGCCAACCCAAAGGGCGTCATACTCTCGTCCGCGAACATTCTACATAACCTCATGGCGCTCCCCCAAGTCATTCCCCTCTCGTCCCAGGACCGCTTCCTTGCGCTCCTGCCACCCTGGCACATGTTCGAGCGCACCGTCGAGTACGTCGCGCTCTCCGTCGGGGCGTCGCTGACCTACACCGACCTTCCGCATCTGGCGGACGACCTGCGGGCGGGCACGACGGTCCTGGCGAGCGTCCCCCGCATCTGGATCGGCGTCTACGAGCGCATCCTTGCGGCCGTCAAAGAAAAGCCGCTTTTTTCGCGCGCCGTCTTCTGGTGGATGGTCTGGTGGAGCACGCGGTGGCTGCGCGCCCCCCCGCTCCTGAAAGTCATCCTGGGCCCCGCCCACCGAGTCCACGACGCCGCCCTGTTCAGCAAGATCCGCCGGCAGGTCGGGGCGGACCTGCGCCTTTCCATCAGCGGGGGCGGCAGCCTTCCCCGGCGCGTCGATGAGTTCTTCGCCGCCCTGGGCCTGGTCCTCCTCAACGGGTACGGCCTCACCGAGACCAGCCCCGTCGTCGCCGTCCGCCGCCTCGGCCGTACCCGGCTGGGCTCCGTCGGGCCGCCCCTGCCCCAGACCGAAGTGCGCATCGTCGGCGAAAGCGGCCAGGATATGCCCGCCGGCCGAGCAGGCGAAGTCTGGGTGCGCGGCCCCCAGGTCTTTGCCGGCTACTGGGACAACCCGGACGCGACCAAAGACGCCCTCAAGGACGGCTGGTTCGCCACCGGCGACCTCGGCCTCCTCGACGGGCAGGGCTGGCTCTACCTCACGGGCCGCAAAAAAGAGCTCATCGTCTTGTGCAACGGCGAGAAGGTCGAGCCGACGCACCTGGAGCAGGAGCTGTGCCAAAGCCCGCTCATCCTCCAGGCCCTCGTCGTCGGGACCGACCAGAAGCGCCTGGGGGCCCTCATCGTCCCCGACGCCGGACATTTTGAAGCCCACCGCCACTCCTTCCCGGGCCTTGGCTTGGAAGCGGCCGTCCGCAAGGAAATCGGCCGCCTCATCAACAACGCCGCCCACCCTAAGTGGGAGCACATCCGGGCCTTCCGGCTCCTCTCCAACCAGTTCGTGATGGGCGAGGAGATCACGCACACCCTCAAGCTCAAGCGGGCCGTCATCGAGGCGCGCTGCAAGGACTTGATTGAGGGGATGTTCAAGGAAAATTCTGGGAAATAAGTTCTGTCTGATGTCACCATGCCTCCGCCAAGAAAGATAATTATTTTCCCACGGGTCCACGGGGGCACCCCGCAGGTCCCACAGAAACGCCCTTGGCGTTTCTGGGATGCATAGCAACCCGCGGGTTGCTGGCATCCGAGAAGCTTCGCTTCTCCGGATGTCGGACTCTTAGCGTTGAAACCTGCAGGGCGAGTCCGACAGGACGACCCCCGCCCCCGGGACCGTGGATGCCTCCACCCAGCATACACGCAACCCTCCAGGGTGGTCGGCGGTCCCGTCGACAAATTAACCGGCAGGAAGGGGCTCCGTGTGCACCTAACAAAACCTTTTTAAAGCATCCGGGGCTCTTGGGGCCATGTTGTTCTGTCCCAAGTGCGGCAGCATGCTGCGCCCGAAGGCCGACAAGGGGAAAAAGGTCCTGGCCTGCACCTGCGGCTACATCCAAAAGGAGGGCGGCGAAACCCAATTCAAGGAGTCCGTGCGCAACGCCAGAAAGGACATCGGCGTCGTCGACGAGGAAAAGGACGTCCTGCCCCTCACAGATGCCAGGTGCGCAAAGTGCGGCCACGCGCGGGCCTACTACTGGCTGTTGCAGACGCGGGCCGGCGACGAGCCCGAGACGCGGTTTCTCAAGTGCGAGTCGTGCAAGCACATCTGGCGCGAGTACAGTTAGCGCGCCTCGTTTCAAGGGACGCCAGCGGCTCTGTGTAAAAAGTGTAAAAAGTCGCCTACGCGGCACCCCGGAGGGGGCGACCCCCGCCGCGTCCACCGTCGACAAGGCCGTCGCCCTGTGCGCCTGCCTTGTCCCCTGGCCGTGAGGCCAGGTTCAAAATCCGCAGGATTTTGTGATTGTGGACGGGTGGACGGCGACTTTTTACACAAAGCCGACGCCAGCGAAAAGCATTTAAGAGGCTGCCGGCTTAAAACAGGGATGGCCCAGCTCACCGCCCACCAGCGCCTCGTCAAGTACGGCTTCATCCAGAAGAAGTTCCGCGACCTCTACGAGCTGGACGACAAGGCGAAGGTCTGGAAGCCCAGGAAGGGCGACTACGTCGGGGACCACGCCGACGAGGAGCTGGCCGAGGAGGTCAACATCCAGGCCGAGATCGAGAAGGGCTACTCCACCTACTTCAAGACGGGCTTTCCGGCCCCCGCGAAGCGGTACCGCCTCCTCTACGAGTCCTTCGGGGCCTCCATCGAGGAGACGTATTACTGGGTCCTGTCGCACCTCCAGCAGGACCTGTCCTTCTACAAGGTGCACAAGATAATCGACATCTACTCGGCCGCGGAGAACAGCGCGTTTTTCGGGACCAGCAACCAGCGCCTGGCCATCCAGCAGGACCGCGTCTCGCAGTTTTTGGCCACGATCGGCAAGATGGTCAAGGACCTGTTCCAGCTCGTGCGCGAGCTGCGCATAATCGACGAGCGCCTTGAGCCCTATGTGCAGTGGGAGGAGCACAAGGCCGCCGACATCACGCTCAAGGGGCTCTTCATCGACCTCGTCGAGGGCGGCACGAAGAACCCGGGCAGCGTCCTGGGCCTCGCCGGCCAGGTGGGCTTTGTGCCCCTGCCCGACCTCTTCTTCAACACTCACGTCTACCGGACCGAGGACATCGACCGCGTCGTCGACTCGATGCCATACAACATCCAGCTCAAGAACATCCTCAAGCGCAAGCTCTACCAGTACGTCAGCTGGAAGGCCAAGACCGAGCAGGAGCTCAAGGTCCGGCGGCGCTTCACCCTCAAGTACCTGTGGCAGCACTGGGAGGTCATCCAGCTCTACATGAGCTGGATCAAGCCGAACCTGCGCAACATCCGGGCCCTCACGATGAACGAGCGCCAGCTCGACTCGCCCGACCTGGTGGCCGCCTTCGAGTCCAGCATGACCGAGATCGAGATCCTCCTCGAGAAGCCCGCCACCAAGGGCGCGTACAAGCCCGTCGTCGTCGCCACCTTCACGTACCGTACGCGCCCAAGCCTCAGCTACCAGACCGAGGGCTACCAGCGCGGCCCCATCCATGTCGGCCGCGTCGTCTTCACGCTGCGCGCCTACGGCTGGACAGAGCAGCAGATCGAGGCCTACAAGGAGATGCGGCGGGCCGAGGAGCTCGAGCTCCTGGGCGTCGTCGACGGCTCGATCGCCGCCGCCATGGACGCGCTGGGCGAGGAGCTCCAGAAATACCTGCGCGAGGCCAAGGGCCAGGAGCCCGAGGAAAAGCCCCCCGAGCAGGCCGTCAAGCTCAAGGGCACAAGCTCCGCCGAGCCCTTC
>CAYUKJ010000029.1:0-8532 GCA_964445245.1 uncultured Methanosarcinales archaeon
AAACACAAGGCTTAAATATTCGCTCGCCGCGTTTCTTGCATGGACGAAGACTCGGCCCCCGACGTCCTGACCGGCGAGACCTGCCCGATCTGCAGGAACCCCACCCTGACGCTCACCGAGGACGAGCGGGACGTGCCGTACTTCGGGAAATGCTACATTTTCTCGATGGACTGCGACTCCTGCAGGTACCACAAGGCCGATGTCGAGATCACGGAGGAGGGCGAGCCGGTCAAATACACCCTCGACATCGCCGGTGAAGAGGACCTCAAGGTCCGCGTCATCAAGAGCAGCGAGGCCACCGTGCGGCTGCCGCATATCGGCGCGATTGAGCCCGGCGAGGGCTCAAACGGCTATATCACGAACGTCGAGGGTATCCTGGGCCGCATGAAAGTGCAGATCGAGCATCTGCGCGACTCGGAAGAGGACCCCGAAACCCAGAAGAAGGCCAAGAACCTCCTGAAGAAGGTCATGCGCGTCATGATGGGCCAGGAGCCCCAGCGCCTCGTCATCGAGGACCCGACCGGCAACTCGGCGATCGTGTCGGAGAGGGCCGTGAAGGGGAGGCCCTAGCCGTTCATGCCTTCCTTGCCAAAAATGTCTTTTTCGGGCCGTTGATTGAGATTCTCATGCGCGAAATGACGTTCATCCCGATGAGGATGGGGAACTTCGAGTTCTTCGGCAGGTCGTGGACCCGGACGCGCACGCCCGGGTAGCGGTCGTGGCCGACGAAGAACTGCTCGACGGACTTCTGTTCGACGGTGATGACGCCGCTTCCCGTCACCAGGGTCTCGCGGGGCCGGACCGGGTCGTCCGGCAGGCGCAGGAACTTGGCAATCTCCTTGGAGATGATTGTGACAGAGGAACCCGTGTCCAGGAGGCCGTGCGTGAGATAGGAGTAGTCGCCGTTGACGAGGCGCACCTTCAGGATGAGCTTCTCGCCCGAAAACGACGTCATGGCCGCAGTACGGCTTCGGGTTCCCCCTCGGTCGCCGAATAGAAGACCCGCACAGCGCGCACATCGAGGCGCTCAAGCTCCCGGTGCAGGGCCTCCAGCCCCTCGGCGGAGGCCAGCACCTCGTCGCGCCGGTGGTGCAGCGCCACCCACTTGCCGGGATGCGCCTCGAGTATCTTTGCCAGGCTCACGCGTCGAAACAAGCCGAGGGAGTATTTATGTTTTTGCCCCGGCCCGGCTGCGATGAAAATGTGCTTTTATGGCCTTAAGGGCGAGCTGTGTTGCGACCACCTGCGCTGGAGCTAGGGGGTCGCCCCATCCGGGGATGGCTCCCACAGACTGGTAAAGGCACACAGCGAGCAGGCCATAAAAGCCGAGCGAAGCGAGATTTTCATCGCGGCCCCCCTGCCCGCACTCGGCGAACGGACAATAGCCCGTAGAGCACGAGGATGATGAAGACGTCCCAGGTGAGGCCTCCAAGCGCCACGCTTGAGACGCACTGGTTGTCGGTTCCTGCAGGTTCTGGATATAGCTGCGCAAGCGGATGGCAGCCTCGCTGGATGACGGGAAAGGGCAGGAAGAGGCTGTCGACGGAGCCTCCGAACTTGCCGCCGTAGGCCAGCGACAGAAGGAAGCCAGCGACAACGACGATGAGGACCGTTCCGAGGAGATTACGGATTCGTGGCCGCGGATCAAAGCGGATGCGACTCATGGCCTATTCGTTCTGCACCGTCGCAGGGCTGTTCTGGCGCCAGATCTGCGCGAAGTGGGGGGCCACGACGATGTAGTCGTCGGAGAGCCCGGCGATGTCGCCCTCGATGGCGTCGCAGGTCTTCTTGATCTTGTTGATGGCGCGCTTGAGCTCGACTAGGTCCTTCTCCTTGAGGGGCCGGATGTTGATGAGCGCTATCGTGTAGCCCTCGCGGAGGCTGTCGAGCACCGGCTTGATGTCGCCGAACTCGTGGAGGGAGAAGGGTCGCACAATCACCTTGTTCTTGCTGTCGAAGGGCGTCTCGGCGTTGAGCTCCACGTAGTCGTCGTCTGCTTCAAAGTCGTCGGGTTCCTGGATGCGTATGAATTTCTTGAGTAAGCGCTTCATCGGACCTGTCCTCATTGGTACTCTAGGGGTGTAGCATAATTTCACGAAACGAACTATTTAAACCTTTCGTTTGGTGTGACTGGCGAGTAAAAATTACGGAGCGGCGAGCTGCACGGCCAAGACGGTATGTTCGCGAGAAAAAAGCAAGGGATTAAGGAGCACTATTCAGTAGTATATCTATTCCCTTCGGGTTCCTACTTCTCTGGCAACTGCCCTGAGCCGGCGCGGAGCTCGTCGGCGACTTTCTTGAAGGCAGCGACCTGCTTGTCGGTGAGCGCGCCGTACTTGAGGTACTTGATCTTGATGTCGCGCAAAAAAGCGCTTTGGCGGTAGAGCCCGTCCGGGATGTCGAAGAGCTGCCGCATCGCCGGGTCCTTGACCTCCCCCTTCAGGTCCTGGGCCTGGCAATCATAGCAGACGGGGACGCGGTCCTTCCATGTCATGACGACGTAGTTCTTGCGGCACCGGATGCAGCGCTGCTTGTAGGCCATTTAGACGAAAATCCCCATTTTCTCCTTGAAGCGCTCGATGATCTTGACGGGGCTGGGGTCGACCTTGTGCTGGAGGGCCAGGTAATACGAGAGCCAGTCGCCCAAAAGCACCGCCGTCATGATCTTTGAGAGGCGGCCGCCCTTGAGGGCGATGTCGACGACCTCGATGCCGGCTTTTGTTGCGAACTCCTTGGTGAGGTCCATGCGCTTGTGGACGCGGCGGTGCTCTTCGTCGGTCCGCAGGAGGAAGATGACGTACTTCTCCTTGAGCCGGGTGAAGCCGGCGAGCTCGTTGTGGTTGAGCTCGGGGAGGCGGTTGGCGAACGCCATGACCTTGCTGTTCTCGTTGAACGAGGTCTTCCACCGGAAGGCCAGGGGAAAGAACTCCTCGGAGGCGTAGACGAGGATCGTGCGGTTTTTGGCCCGCCCGATGAAGGATGCGGCGACGGATGCGAGCTTCCGGGGCGACAGGTCCTCGGCGACGCGCTCGACCTCCTCGCGGTGCGAGGGCGTCAGGCCGGCCCGCTCCAGGACAGAGAGCATCGAGAAGAACATGAAGGGGACGGCGTTGCGGGGCTGGTGGCCGCGGGGGAGCCGGACGCTGGGTAGGCGGTAGCTGTTCGATGCCTCCTCGAGGCGGCCGCCTGAGGAGAAGACGACGATGTCCTTTGTGGCGCGCGCGGCTTCGCGGAAGGCCGAGAGGGTCTCCTCCGTGTTGCCCGAATAGCTCACGGCAAGGACGAGGGGCTTTTTTCCCAGGCGCACCGGAAAGCGGTAGGCGCGGCACGACACGATCGGGAGCTCGGGAAGGTAGCACGCCAGCAGGTCCGCCGAGATGGCGCTGCCGCCCATCCCCAGGCAGACGATGTCGGTGAACGGGCCCTTGAGCGGCACGACAGTGACGAGATTGTATCCCTCCTTGATGTGCAGTGGGAACCGCTCAAGCTCCGAGCGCATGTTCGCCTTGTCGAAACCGGCCAGATCCGCCAAAACGGCGTCCTCACCCATGGGGCCCTCCGCCGGACAATAGTATTTAAGCTTTGTGGAAGATGGAAGTTGCCCCGAGCTGCCGCAATTCAGGCTTCCTGCCAGTTCTTGGCCAGTTTTTCGCGGATGGCCGCCAGGGCGTCCTGGGGCGCGTCCAGCGCGGTCAGCATGGGGCGGTGGCCGAAGTTGTCGTCGCGCCAGACCCGGTCGTTGAACTCCACGGGGGCGCTGTAGCGCGGGACGACGTGGCACTTGAGGTGGGGGATCCGGTCGTTCAGGAAAAGATAGTTGATATGAGCGCAGCCGAACGCTTTGTTGAGCGTGCGCTCCGCCTCGATGACGGCGCGGCGCCACTCGAAGAGCTCCGCGAACTCGATGTCAGCAAGCGACTGCGTGTGGCGCTTGAGGGCGATGAGGAGGGCGCCCAGGTTGTGCTGCTGCCGCGAGACCAGGATACGCCAGTACGTAAACGAGCGGAGGACGAGCGGATCTTCAGGGGCAAGCTCGCAAAAGGGGCAGGCCATAGTATTGCCTTCATTCCATATTATTAAAAGGTTGTGGAAAATTTCTGTGAAAGCTTAACACCCTGGCAGGCAGGAGGGGGGGCAGCAGACGCCCCCGCAGTCCATCGCCTGCTCGTCCTGGTTCTGGATGCCGTCGTTGCAGTCCGGCGGGACGCACTCCAGGTAGACGCTCAGGACGTCCTCGGCGGGCATGGCGACGACCCGCTTATTGGTCTGGTCGGCTGTGAGAAGCAGCGCCGAGTCGGTGTCGATGTGGACGTCGTCCATGTCGGAGAAGTCGTCGCAGTCATTCTGGACCCACGCTAGGAGCTGGCCGGTTGCCGCGGAGTAGATGTCAAGGCGGTTGTCGTCGGCGTTCACGACGAGCGCGTTGCCCCACCGGTCTGAGGTGAGGCCCTCAACGCCTACGCTGATGCTGCGCTCGATGGCATAGGTGTTCAAATTCATGATGCGGAAGCGGCTGCCCTCCTCCGCGATGAGGAGCCTGTCGGGGTACGCGAACTCAAGGTCGTCCAGGTTCGAGTAGCCCGACCACGATTTTCCAGTGTAGGACCACGTCGGGCCAGCGTTTTCGCGGTACTGGCGGACCTGATCCCTGTCACCAAGATATACAAACCCCCGAGTGTAGTCAACAGCCACGTTGCGGACGCTTCCCATCGAGATGGACCCAAGCGTCGTATAATCCGGCCGGAGCACTCTCACTATTCCGGAGGAGGTCAGGGAGAGGTAGATCCTCCCCTGGGGGTCCACGTCCATCCGCCGCGCCCCCGTCCCTGAAGTGCTCGAAAGGCGGACTGGATTCGTCGTGTAGGCGGGGTTCCCGCATGTTCCCGGGGTGGCGGGCGGCGTGAAGCGCCAGACCCCCTCGCCTCTCTCCGCCGCCAAGACCTTGTTCTGGCTGTCATAGGCGACGCTGTCCATGTCGCCTTGGGTCGGCGTGTAGTAGAGGGGCCGGACATTCCCGGTCGAGGGATTGACGACCTCCAGCGGCCGGCACACGTCGGCCCAGCAGCTCAGGCAGTCGTCCGAGCAGGTCTCGCTTGGGAGGGCAGCGGAGCAGGAGCCGGTGTGCGAGCCGGGCGGGTCGCAGATCTCGCCGAGCCCCACGTCGATGACGCCGTTGCCGCACTTGTCGCAGGCGCTTCGGTCGTAGTTGCAGGCGCTCGGCTGGCCGCTCGGGACGCACGTCAAGGTGCCCCCAAACCACCCTTCGCCAAGCGCGGAGCATTGGGTCTGGGGCATCGTTGCCCCGTCGCACTCTTCGTTGAGCGCCGAATCCACAACATTGTCGCCGCATCGGAAATTGCGGCAGTCAGTGCGGCACCGGTTGGGGAGCATATTGCTGTTGAGGGCGCCCTGGTCGCATTGCTCGTTGAATCCGGCGTGGTTGGGCGTCTGCTGGTAGCCGTCGCCGCAGGAGGACCACTGGCAGGTGTTGAGGCAGTCGTCGTTGTTGTTGGCGTTGTCGTCGTCGCACTGCTCTCCGGTGTCCGTGACTGCGTCCCCACAGGAGGGGTTGACGCAGGTTGTGCGGCAGCGGTCCGGGAGCGTGTCGCTGTTGAGGGCGCCCTGGTCGCACTGCTCATTAAAGGGCGGCATGGCCTGAAGGATCCCGTCCCCGCAATTCGCAGTGTGGCAGGCGTTAGAGCATCCGTCATTGTCGATGAGGTTGCCGTCGTCGCAGCCCTCGCCGGAGTCCAGGACGCTGTCAGGGCAGGACGGATTCGTGCAGTCCGGCCTGCACGCGTCGGGGGCGTTGGCGTTCGCAACGCCGTTATCGCACTCCTCGTCGCCGACGCCCGTCGTTCCGCCAGTTCCGGCGTGGTTGGGGTTCTGGGTGGCCCCGTCGCCGCAGAACGTCCACAGGCAGCCGGCGCTGCAGTCGCTGGTGGGCAGGACTGCGGCGTCGCATTCCTCGTTAAGGGCGTCATGGTTGGGCGTCTGGACGACGCCGTCGCCGCAGCGCGTGAACTGGCAGCCGGCGCTGCAGTCATTCGTCGGAAGAACTGGGCCGGGGTCGCACTCCTCGGCCTGGCCGGCCTCATTGGGGTTCTGCACGGCCCCATCGCCGCAGCGCGTGCGCGTGCAGTCGGCGTTGCAGGTGAGCGAGGGCATCGCTGCGGCGCCCTCGTCGCACTCCTCGTTGAGATTGTCGCGGCCGTTGGGGGCCTGGACGATGCCGTCGCCGCAGAAGGTCTCTGTGCAGTCGTCCCGGCAGCCGTCCGTGTCGATGCCGTTGCGCCCGTCGTCGCAGTCCTCGCCGAGATTCTGGCCGTTCGGGTTCTGCCGGACGCCGTCCCCGCAGTACGTCAGCCTGCAATCGGCGCAGGTTGGGCTCGGCATGAGCCAGCCCTCGTCGCACTCCTCGTCGCCGACGCCCGTGGGGCCGCCGGTGCCTTCGCCATTGGGGTTTTGGGATGTGCCGTCGCCGCAGGAGGTCTTTTCGCAGTTGTTATTGCACAGGTCGGTCTCGTCGTTGTTGCCGTCGTCGCACTCCTCGCCGGCCTGGAGGTTGCCGTCCCCGCACCCGAAGCACAGCGTCGTGTCAAACGTGCAGTCCTGGTAGCACCATAGGGTGCCGCCCTCAAACCCCACCGAGACGCAGTCCGCGCCGCCAAGGTTCCCGCGGTCGCACTCCTCCGGCGCCTCGACGAGGGCGTTGCCGCACACGGGCGGCTCGCACATGCCGCCTACCTCCTCGTTGTCGGCATAGTCGGTGCAGCCCTGGTCCTGGGGGAAGTCGGTGCAGAGGTTCCCGTCGTTGTCGCGCCCGTCCTCGCACTCTGTGAGCGTGCAGTCGCCGTCCACCGCCCCCAGGCAGACGTAGCCGTGCTTGTACTGGAGCTTGAGCTCGACGGTCCCGCTGACTGGCTCAGTCGTGAGGTTGCGGCCCGTGTTGGCCAGGCGCATCGGGACCTTGGAGTAGCATACCACCTCTTTCGTGCCGCCTTCGCCCCCGACCTCCAGCGTCAGTTCCTTCGAGCGCGGCCGCACAGCGAGGACGGGCGTGCGGGCGCGGAACATGATGGTTGTCCATGACTCGCGGCCCATGTCCTCCATTGCCGCGGCGCGCTCGACGATGGCCCCGCAGAGCAAGTCGATGCCGCTTGCGGCCGCGGTCTCCTGCGAGCCTCGGCTCTCGCGGTTGGCGAACATGAGCAGCGGCGCGCCTACGAGCATCCCGATGGCTAGGACGATGAGGACCTCAAACGACACCTGGCTTTTTTTTGGCATAGTTCGGCTGTCAGGGGCAGGCGGGGCAGGGCCCTCCGCAATCCATCCCGGTCTCACCGAGGTCCGCATCGCGATACCCGTTGGTACAGCAATCCTGATTGTGGCAGGCGCCACCGCAGTCGACGCCGATCTCCGCTCCATCCCGGACACTGTTCACGCATGTGGCCGGTTCGCAGTCCATATAATGGCTGGTAAAGCCGATTCCGCCAAAGCCGAGGACGCGATCCCTGGTTTGGTCCGTCACGAGGAAGTACCCGCTCCGGCTGTCGAAGTGGATGTCGTCCATCTCCCTGAAGGATTCGGAGCTGCAACCGTACTGGAGCCGGGCCAGTTTTGTCCCGTCCGGCCGCCAAATGTACAGCTTGCCCGGATTCAACGAGCTGCCGTGGGCCGTGATGATATTCCCGAATGGGTCGGAGGCGATGCCGTCGATGCCTACCTCCCCCGTCGCAAAGCTGCGCTCAATGACGCGCGTCACCGGATTTACGATCCGGACCTGGGCATTCGCGCTGGAGTCTGCCACGATGATCTTCGGCGTGCTAGGACTCGCGGGATCCCGCCAGAACTCAATGTCATCAATCGAGTTAAATCCCGAGACCCGGTTGACGTAGCTCCAGGTGTTGGGGGAGGATTCACGGAACTCGCAGACCCGATCGGTGGACGCGTCCCCAATCCAGGGGTGCTGGTCGGCTGGGTTGACCGCGATATTCTGCGGCAGACTGTTGCAGTTGGAGTTGCTGAAGCTGCCGATTCGGGCATACAGAGTGTTGTAGACGTAGGCCTGCTTGTCATCCAGCCTGGAGACGTAGACGCGGCCTTGGCTGTCCACGCTCATCCGGCGGGGGTAGCTTACGCTCCACTCGGTGTCTTGTGTCAGGCCTTGGGCCGGGCAGGTGGCGGTGGGCGTCACGGGCAAATTGAAGACGTAGATCTTTTCGTCGAAGTGCGTGTTCACCCAGAGCCGGTTGAGGCTGTCGATGGCCACGCTGTCGGTGTCGCTGTCGAAGCTGCGCGTCCGGAACGTCGGGGTCAGGTAGTTGACCTGCTCCGGCGGCAGGCCTGATAGTGGGATGCACAGGTCGACGCAGGCGCCGCAGCCCCCGCGACATGCTGTGTTTGCGGCGCAGCCGGCATTGCCCAACACGTCGCAGACCTCATTATAGGGTGGCCCCGCATCGACGACACCATTGCCGCATAGGTTGCATCCACTTGTGTCGTAGGCGCACCCCGTGCAAGCCAGGGTAC
>CAYUKJ010000029.1:8542-9544 GCA_964445245.1 uncultured Methanosarcinales archaeon
GGTACCGCCGGTGAAGCCGAAGTCATCGCAATCCCTGCCCGCAGGCACGCTGCCGTCGCAGTCCTCCATGCCGGCCCACACGAATCCGTCGCCGCACTCGGCGTCACGGCAGGTGTCCGTGCAGTCATCCGTGTTGTCTGCGTTCCCGTCATCGCACCCCTCATTGCCGTCATTGGCCAGCCCGCCGGTGCCTGCCCAATTGGGCGTCTGGACAGCGCCGTCGCCGCAGCGCGTGCGCGTGCAATCTGAATTGCATGCGTTTGTCGGCAGGGCCGCCCCCTCGTCGCACTCCTCGGGGGAAAGAACGTTCCCGTCACCGCAAAAAAAGCAGCCTGAGAAGTCGAACGAGCAGTCCTGGGCACATTTCAGGTTTCCGCCAGTGAACCCTCCTGACCCGCAATCGGCCCCGCCAAGATTGTCAAGGTCGCAGTCCTCGGGCAGCTCCACTAAAAGGTTTCCACACACACCAGGAACGCACTGGCCCGCCTCCTCCTCGGTGTCTACAGGGTTGCTGCACCCTGTGTCCTGGGGGTAGTCGGTGCAGAGGTTCCCGTCGTTGTCGCGGCCGTCCTCGCACTCGGTGAGCGTGCAGTCGCCGTCCACCGCCCCCAGGCAGACGTAGCCGTGCTTGTACTGGAGCTTGAGCTCGACGGTCCCGCTGACTGGCTCAGTCGTGAGGTTGCGGCCCGTGTTGGCCAGGCGCATCGGGACCTTGGAGTAGCAGACCGCCTCCATCGGACCGCCTTCGCCCCCGGCCTCCAGCGTCAATTCCTTCGAGCGCGGCCGAACAGCGAGCACGGGCGTGCCGGCGCGGAACGTGATCGTGCTCCAGGACTCGCGGCCCATGCCCTCCATCGCCTCGGCGCGCTCGACGATGGCGCCGCAGAGCTGGTCCATGCCGCTTGCGGCCGCGGTCTCCTGCGAGCCGGGTCCCTCGCGGTTCGCGTACATGAGCAGCGGCGCGCCTACGAGCATCCCGATGGCTAGGACGATGAGGACCTC
>CAYUKJ010000030.1:0-9132 GCA_964445245.1 uncultured Methanosarcinales archaeon
GGTTCTTCCCCGCCCCTCACGGGGCGGGTTAATAACTATTTGCCTAAGAGCCGGGTGTGCGGGGTCTAGTGATGGTGAGAATGCGGAGGCAGGGATTCGAAACCGAGAAGTCCGGCAGGACTTAGAGGGTCAAAAACCCGCAGGGTTTTTGGGTGGGAACGCGCCTCCTCTGCGTCAGCGCACCCCCAGACGCGCACGTGTGGGCAGGTAAATGCGGAGGCAGGGATTCGAACCCTGGTAGGCACTAAGCCAACAGATGACTCAGCGGTGGCCTCTTGAGTGTGGACCCCTCGGACTGTCCCGTTTGGCCACTCCGGCACCTCCGCATCCGCCAAGAACCTAAAAATGTTTATAAAGTTATATCTTATAGCAAATCGCAGTAATATTTGAACTTAATGAAGGCGATTTGCTATCCACAGAAGAAGAATCCCTCGGTCTCAAGGCCGAGGCAAGCATCACTCTTTCTTCTTCTGGGATGCGGAAAAACGAAGTTTTTCGCATCCCAACGCCTCCGGCGTTGTGGATGCCAACCTCGCCCCAAGGGCGAGGTTGTGCATTCTAGCGAATCTCGGAATTGTTCAATAATTATCGAGATTCGCTATTAGATGCCAAACCCTCTTGGAGCCTCACTTGATCGCCTTGAGCTTGGACTCGATGCGCGACAGCGTGTCTTCGAGGCGGGCAAGCTCCGCGCTTGCGCTGGGAGAGGCGCGCTCGGCGCCGTGCTTGGGGGCGCGCTTGGGCGCGGCGGGGCTGTGCGGGGGTGGGGCAGGGGGCGGCGCGGCGACGGAGGGCAGGAGCATCTCGTCGGAGAACTCGCGGTTGGGCATGATTTCGGCGAGCTTGTCCATGAGGAGCGTAAGCTCCTTGATGTCGCGCTTGAGCAGCTCGATGGCTTCGAGCTTGCGGGCCCGGATCGCCAGGATCTTCTGGTAGTTCTTCAGGAGATAGACCGTCTCCTTGGAGGCGGCCAGCAAATTGCGGCGCAGCTCTGGGGGGTTGGCGATGGAGACGTAGTAGTCCGCGGCCTTCATGGAGTGCCCTCAAAGAGGGTCTTGTGGACCTCGTCCACCTTCTTGGAGATCTCGTCGAGGTTGGCGGTCCAGGCGGCGAGCTCCTTGTCCTCGCGGGACTTCATCTCGTAGATGCTGGCCAACGTCTCCTTGGCGCTGGTGAGCTTGGCGCGCACCACGTCGAGGATGTCGAGGAGCTCCTTGTACTCGTTGATGCGGACGAAGATGGGCTTCATGGGGATCCCTGCTCGGCCTCGAAGAGGCGGCGGTCGATGCTGATGAGCTGCTCCTGGATGGCGTCCAGAATCGAATACCAGGACGTCAGGACGTCCTCCTGGTTGTCATGCGTCGTGGCCAGCTCCTCAAGCTGGGTGTAGGCATTTTGGAGTTTTTGGCCTGAGAGGCATAGCGCCGCCTGGGAGGCATGATAGGCATCCAAGGTGAGGAAGAGGGGCTCAGGCGCGGGCTTGGCGGCCACTGGCTTTCTGGGCGGGGGGGGCTGCGTAGTCACGGGGGCCGAAGCCCCAGTCGGCCTTGATTCGAGGCTTTCGAGTTCTTCCTCTGAGAAATCTGGGAGGTCCCAGTCGTCCTCAACGGCTTGCTCTGAAGGGGCGGGGGCCGCCCACGGGAAGATTCCGGTCCTGGCAGCGGCCTGTGCTGTGGTGGAGGGCGGCGGGCTTGGTTGTGGTGGCGCAGACTCGGGAGGCTGAACAGGGAGGGGATGCGCAGGGATGGGTTCGGGGGCCGTCTTGAGGGAAGGCCCCGTTGCCGTTGGCGCAAGGTCGGGAATCATGTCGGGAATTGTTGGGAGAGGGCCGGCATGAGGAGCTGTAATGGGCGGAGGCCGCGGCAAGGCAGGGGCTGAGGACAGGAAGATGTCCGGGCGTGGTCCTGCCACGGGTTCTACAGCTTCTTCGAAGGCTGGCGGCGGCGGAGCCGCTTCAGAGGCAGCCAGAGCGTTCTTTGAGAACAAAGAAAGCGTAGGCTCTGCGGGCCTGGGTGGCAGGGCAGGGCTGGCAGCAGGAGCGCCTGGTCCAAGGAGGGACAGGGCGGGAGCGGGCGGTGGCCCGGCCGGAGTCTCTGTTGGGAGGATGAATGGCGGAGGCGAAGGGGCCGGGATTGAGGGAGACGGATGCGCTACGGGCTGGTGCCACGTCGGCGGGGGGATGGGCGGAGAGTCAAAGAGGGCTTGGCGGCCGCGGGTGCCGGCCTGGGCATCAGGGGACGAGAAGATCGGCCCGACTTCGGGCGTACCGAGGGTGGGGGGACGGTGGACGAGCGCACTCAATGGAGGCAGATCCTCGAGGGGGGGCGGGACTCGGTCGGCGTGAGATTTCTTGCCAAACCACCCCTTAAAGGCCACTGAATCACCTCTTGCTGCGGCCGACAATAGACGGGAATTTAAAACATTTCTTATTATTGGAGAATAGTGATTGACGGGCGGGATGGGTGGCACCGACGAGTGAGGATGGGACGAGACGCACTTTTCGGCGCACTCCGGAAGATTTTCGAAAAATCAGGGCGCAGCTTCAAGAATCCCGGCCTCCCATGAAGGGGTATGCAGCTGGTGGCGTACGGACTCGGATTGGTCCTCCCCGCTCTCCTCCTCGTAGGAATGGGGGCCGGCGTGGCTGAACGCGGAGCCGAGGAGGGGCTTGACGGGCTTGAGGAAACCTGCCCGGCGCGGACGGGGCCGACCGGGGTCCTGGCAGAGGAGGCCCCAATCTGCCCGGCGGTGTTCTTGCGGGGCCCTGGGCAGGCCGTAGAACCAGGAGTACCTGTGGCTGTGGAGATTGTGGTGTTCCCTGCGCGGCCAGCGCTTGTGCGGTTTTCGGCCAGAGAGGAAGGGGGAGCCATCCTGATGGACGAGCAGATCCGGGCCCCCGGCATCGTGAATGTGAGCGCGCCGCCGGCAGGCCAAATGAGGCGCCTCTCCGCTTCGGATTCAGATCCGGCCTGCGCCCGTGCCGCTCCCCACACGCTCCTCCTCGTGGGCCGCCCCAAGCAGACGATTCCGGAAACGCCCTTGTTGGACGTGCGCGGTCCGAGGCTTGCGGCGATGGGCGACCTGCTTCCCGTCACTCTTGAGATGGGCCGCGCAAGTCTTGGGGCCGGCCGCGTGCGCCTCAGCCTTGAGCAGGGACGGCCCGTGGAAGCCCTCGGCGAGCTGGAGGCGCCACGCCCCCGCATCAATCTCACGCTCCCCATCCGGATTCCCTGCGTTCCTCCAGGCCGATACGACGTCGTCGCCACCGGGCTTGGGCGCCAAGCAAGGCAGGCGGTCGTGCTGCGCTCCGGGAATTGCCCGGACGAAACGATGCGCTCTGCCGCCGGGGCCAGACCTGTCCGGCCGCCGGCGGAGAGCGGGCCCGGCGGCGGATTGGCGCGGCAAAACCGCTCGGCGAAAACGGCGCCCCTCATTGTCCGGCCGGTGCCGCGGACAGTCCAGGCTGGCCAGGCCCCGCCGCCCCCGGCGCCACCGCCGGCCCAGCGTGTGAGCGGACGCGCCGTCTCGTCGACGCCGCGCCTTCCCTTCGAGGTAAAGTATTTATACTACTTGGGCGCCTGCGTAGGGGGCGTCGCGGGCCTTCTCCTAGCGACGCAGGTCTGGCCATGGCGAAAACCGCGAAGCCCTCCAACATAGACATCAAGGCCAAAGTGGCCCAGGGCTACCTGCATGTGCGCGTCGTCTTCGAGCTGATCGGCTCCCCGAAAAGCCACGTCGCGGACACGCTGGCCCAGTATCTTTCCCAGGTCGAGTCCGCCGACGGCTTTCTCGTCGTTTCGCGCACCCTGGGCGAGCCGGAGGAGCACCAGCGGCTCTGGCACACCTTCGCAGAGCTGGACCTGCTGGTCCTGGGGATGGAGAAGCTGACGTGGCTCTGCTTCAACTTTGCGCCGGCCTCCATCGAGATCCTGGAGCCCGCCCGGGTCGCTTTCGCGGAGAAGGACCTCACGGATTGGCTCAACGACCTGCTCGCCCGCCTGCACGAGCTGTCCGCCCACCTCCAGGCCTCAACAGCGTCCAACACGATGCTGCAAAAAAACATCAACTCCCTCCTCTACAATGCGGTGCTGCTATCGCTTGGCACGCTTTCTGCGCCCGTGGACATCGCCCGGGCGCTCGGTCTGCCCCCGGACAAGGTCGCGCCGTTTCTGGACCAACTGGTCAAGGACGGGAAAGCCTTAAAAGAGGGTGACCGCTATGTCCGTGCCACACCCCATGACTGACCACGGCAGTGACGAGCGGCAGGTGGCCAAGCTCCAGGTCGAGGCTCTCCTCTTTTCGGCGGGCAAGCACCTCGACGTAGAGACGCTTGCCTCCCTCACCGGCAGGACGCCCCAGGACATCAAGAAAGCCCTGCAGGCGCTCAAGCAGGACTACGACGCGCGCGAGACGTCGCTCATGGTCGTCGATGAGGGCACAAGCTGGAAGCTCCACGTGCGCGAGCGCTACCTGGACTTGGTGCGGAAGATCGTGGCCGACACCGAGCTTGCCCGGCCCGTCCTCGAGACGCTGGCTGTCGCGGCCTACAAGAGCCCCTGCCTCCAGTCCGACGTCATCAAGACGCGGGGGCAGAACGCCTACGAGCACCTGGGCCTGCTCCTGGAGATGGGCTTTCTGGCGCGCGAACGCCACGGCCGCTCATTCCTCCTCAAGCTCACCGACAAGTTCTTCGACTATTTCGAGGTCGAGGGCGAGAAAGGCATCCGCGAGCTCTTCAAGGACGTCAAGGCCCCGCCAAAGCACGGGGCCCAAAGCGGGTCAGTGGCTGTCCCTGCCCAGGAAGGCACCTCGACGGAGGCAGCTTCGCAAGACACCGCGCCAGAACCTGCGCCGTCTTCTCTCCCAGAATCTGGCTTAATGGAGCCGGAGGCCGGCCAGCCCTCCGAAGACGAAGGCGAAGAAGACCGCCCACCGGAGGGCGCCTGATGCTTCTTGTCCGCTGCCCCCGCTGCCACAAGGACCAAAAGACCGACCCCCGGCCCGGCGAGATTACGGGCAAGGTGAAGCTGTGCGTCTACTGCGGCCGCAGCTTCAAAATCCACAGCACCCTCGTTAAAAGCCGCATCGTTCGCCTGGTCAAGTAGCGGGCATTTGGGCCTTAAATCCGTGGTTCCTAGGCGGGAAATCCCCAAAACCCACCCACCTCCTGAAACCCTCGAATTCTATGGAATGGGGCAGTATAAACGCTGTTTAAATCGGCAGGTTTTTAAAGCATTTGCGGTTTTACTCAAGGCATGCCTTCCAGCGAGACGCCAGGGCCTGTCAGCGGCGCGGCCGCCGCCAGGATCATCCCGCAAGTCATCGAGGACGAGATGAAGGTGGCGTACATCAACTACGCCCTCTCCGTGATTGTGGGCCGCGCCCTGCCCGATGTGCGCGACGGCCTCAAGCCCGTCCAGCGCCGCATCCTCTTCGCGATGCAGGAGATGGGCGTCCGGCATTCTTCCCCGCACAAGAAGTGCGCCCGCATCGTGGGCGACACGATGGGCAAGTACCACCCCCACGGCGACCTCGCCATCTACGACGCCCTCGTGCGCCTGGCGCAGGGCTTCAACATGCGCTACCCCCTCATCGAGGGGCAGGGCAATTTCGGCAGCATCGACGGGGACAATCCGGCCGCGATGCGCTACACCGAGGCCCGCCTTGCCAAGATCGCCGACGAGATGCTCGCCGACATCGACAAGGAGACTGTGGATTTCTTCGACAACTACAACGCAGAGTTCAAGGAGCCCATGCCCCTTCCCGCGGCGCTGCCCAATCTCCTCGTGAACGGCAGCGCCGGCATCGCCGTCGGCATGGCGACCAACATCCCGCCCCACAACCTCCGCGAGGTCGCCGCCGCCGCCATCGCGCTCATCGACGAGCCCGACCTGCCGCCGGCCAGGCTCCTTGAGCTTGTGCCCGGGCCAGATTTTCCGACCGGCGGCATCATCGCGGGCCGGCAGGGCATCCTGGACGCCTACGCGACCGGGCGCGGGCGCATCGTCGTTCGCGGCGTCATCGGGCGCGAGACCGTCAAGGACCGCGCCCGCCTCGTCGTCACCGAGATCCCCTACCAGATAAACAAGGCCCAGCTCGTCGAACAGATCGCCGACTGCGTGCGCGACAAGCGCGTCGAGGGAATCGCCGACTTGCGCGACGAGTCAGACCGCCACGGCATGCGCATCGTCATCGACCTCAAAGGCGGCGCCAACCCCGACGTCGTCACCAACCAGCTTCTGGCCAACACGCGCCTCCAGGTGACCTTCAGCATCATGATGCTGGCCCTCGTCGACAACGCGCCCCGGATCCTGCCCCTCAAGGACCTGCTGCGACATTTCATCGAGTTCCGCCACACCATCGTGCGCCGCCGCACCGAGTTCGACCTGCGAAAAGCCAAGGAGCGCGCCCACCTCCTCGAAGGCCTCATCGTCGCCCTCGACAACCTGGACGCAGTCATCACGCTGATCCGCAAGGCCAAGGCCGTCCAGGAGGCCCAGGAGCAGCTGACCGCCAAGTACAAGCTCACCCCGATCCAGGCCGGCGCCATCCTGGACATGAAGCTGAGCCGCCTCACGGGCCTGGAGCGCGAGAAGATCCGGGCCGAGCAGAAGGAGACTCTGGCCATCATCAAGGACCTGGAAAGCATCCTGGCCTCCGAGGCCAAGGTCAAAAGCATCATCAAGGCCGAGCTTGGGAAGCTCGTCAAGGAGTACGGCGACGAGCGGCGCACCCAGATCGCCGACGAGGAGGTTGTCCTCGACGTCGAGGACCTCATCAAGCCCGAGGATGTCGTCGTCACGCTCACCCACGCCGGCTACGCCAAGCGGCTTTCCCTTGAGACCTACAAGGTCCAGCGCCGCGGGGGCGTCGGCGTCATCGGCGCGACCACCAAGGACGAGGACTTCATCGAGCGCCTCTTTGTCGCCAACACCCACGACACGCTCCTCGTCTTCACCAGCCAGGGCCAGGTCCACTGGCTCAAGGTCTACCAGCTCCCCGAGGGCGGCCGCACCGCCCAGGGCAAGGCCCTCGTCAACCTGGTCGCGCTGCAGCCCGGCGAGTTGGTCCGGACCGTCATCCCCATCAAGGAGTTCCGCGAGGACCGCTTCCTCGTCTTCGCCACCAAGGGCGGCGTCGTCAAGAAGACGACGCTTGCCGCCTACGCGCGGCCCCGCGCCGGCGGCATCATCGCCCTGACGCTGGACGAGGGGGACGACGTCGTCGACGTCGCCCCAACAGACGGCCGCCAGGAGATCATCCTGGCGACCCGAGACGGCAACGCCGTCCGCTTCGCCGAGGAGGACGCCCGGCCCATAGGGCGCGCCTCGCGCGGCGTGCGCGGCATCACCCTCGAGGGGGGAGACGCGGTGGTGAGCATGGTCATCGCCAAGCCCGGCGAGACGCTGCTGACGGTGACGGCCAACGGGTACGGCAAGCGCAGCCCCGTCGACGACTACCGCCTCATCGCGCGGGGCGGCAAGGGCGTCATCAACATCAAGACCAGCGACCGCAACGGCTCCGTCGTGGCCGTCCTGCCAGTGACTGACGCCGACGACCTCATCTTCATCTCCAAGGACGGCCAGGTCATCCGCATGCCCGCCCGCGACATCTCCGTCATCGGGCGCAACACGCAGGGGATGCGCCTCATGCGCCTGCGCGAGGGCGACACGGTCGTCTCAGCCGCCAAGGTCGCGCGCGAGGCTGACGCCAATGGCCGCGCCTGAGCCTGCACCAGACGCGTTCTGCGAGCGGTTCGTGGCCGTGTACGACCTGTGCCTAGACGACCTCCTCCGCGGCGAGCCCCACCACGTCGCCATCCGCGGCCCGCTCGACGAGGTCCGCTTCGAATCCTACACGCTGGTCACGCCCTTCCTCGTCCGCATCCCGCGCCCTTTCTTTTCCGTGTGGCCGCGGTATGAGGCCCTGACAGCCCGCACTCCTTACGCGGGGTTTGCGCTCGCGCCGGCGCCAGCCGGGCAGACCCACATGTACATGCGCCAGGACGGCCCGGCTCCGCGGCCCCCGCACGAGGCGCTTTGGGCCGCCACCCGGTTTCTCCGGGACGTTTTCGCGGCGGACCCGGCCATCCACGACCTGTAGTTCCCCGTAATTATGGCACCTCGAGGAACTTGAAGAAGGGGTGTGTGTCCTCCGACGGGATGATTTCGGTGCGAAAGATTCGGTTTCTGGTGCGGGAGCGTCGGCGGGGAACGTGGTCGGATCGGGCGTTAGCGCGGGCCTTGCGGCTGAGCAAGTCGTCGTTTTATCGGATTGTGCGGGAGTTTGGGGACGTCCCGGTGTCGTCGTTGGCGCGGACGGTGCGGGTGCGTCGGCGGCCGGGCCGGCCGGCCCGGGTGGTGACGCCGGAGGTCGTCCGGCGGGTCTTGGAGGTGCGGCTCTCGACGAGGGCGAACGACCGCGTCATCACCAGCATCTTAAAAACCCAGTACGGGCTCCCTGTGGGGCATGGGGTCGTGTATCGGGTGTTGCGGGAGGCTGGTTTGATTCATCGGCAGGCGCGGCAGCGAAGGCGGCGGACGTGGGTGCGGTTTGAGCGGCGGCACAGCCTGAGCCTGTGGCAGCTGGATTGGACGGCGTTTCAGGGGCAGTGGTTGCTCATCATCTTGGACGATGCGTCGCGCCTCGTCGTCGGGTGGCGGCTCGTCGACTCGGCGACCTCGGAGGTGAGCGTCGACGTGCTGCGCGCCGCCATTCGACAGTACGGGCGGCCGCTGGCCGTCCTGACGGGGCGGGACACCCAGTTCTATAGCAGCCTGCGCCCGGGTCGGGCGCAGGGGCAGACGGCGTTTCAGGCGTTCTTGGCGGCCAACCAGATCCAGCACATCCTGGCCCGGGTAAACCACCCCCAAACCTGCGGCAAGGTCGAGCGCTGGTTTGGCGAGCTCAAGAAACGGGTGGCTTGGCAGGACTTCACCACCGTCGACGAAGTCGTCCGGTGGCACAACGACGTCAAACCCCACATGAGCCTCAATCTGGACGCCCTCGAAACCCCCCGCCAAGCCTTCCAACGCAAGATGCACCACCGTCGCACCCCCGTCTACGACTGCGTGGAGGTCCCCGGATGAGCCACCGTATTTGTCGAGGTGTCAGAATTTCCGGGAAGCACAC
>CAYUKJ010000031.1:0-833 GCA_964445245.1 uncultured Methanosarcinales archaeon
AGAGGCCGCTTGCGGCCGCAAGGCGCGCGCCGGCCTGCGCGGCGGCATGGCCCAATGCGGTGGCCGCGTAAAGGATGTCGGCGTCGGCCCGCATCGCGGCCGCCAGCACCTCGAGCTGCATCTGGCCGATGTAGGCGCTCCGCTCGATCTTGACTTTGGAGGAGGTGAAGACGAGAAAGCCCAGGACGAACAAGAAGACCGCGAACCCGACGAGGCTGAGGAGGAAGGTGGCGCGGCGCGCCCGCAGGACTCCCTGCATCGTCCGCACAGGGCTCATATGCGGCCCTCCGCGTAGTCGGCGGTGAGGTGGAATGCCTGGCCGGCGGCGTCCGGCAGCCCGATCGTGTCGCAGGCGCGGCTTCCGCCCCGCCCGGCCAGGTATTGTGTAGTGAAGTCCCAGCGGCAGGGCGAGGCGCCCCCGTCGGGAATCGTGAGGACGGGCTGTGTCCCGCTCGGATACGCCGCGCTGGGATTGTAGTCGAGGAGGATGATTGTGCCGTCCCGGTACAGGCTGAGGACGGCGGCCTCGATCTGCTGGCGGAGGCGGGCCCTGCGGGCCTCGTCGGCCTCCCACGGATATTCCCCCATCAGCGCGGCCAGCGTGGTGGTGCGGCCCTCGAACTCGACGGGGAGGCGGGCCAGCGTCAGGAGCTTGGCAGTGAGGGGCAGCGCGTCGGTGTGGTCCAGCTCGGGGGCTTTTGCGGGCTGGCGCACCCCGAAGCCGCCGAAGAGGAGGAGACCGATGGCGATCGCGGCGAAGAAGAGGCCGATGATGCCGTCAACGAAGTCGTCGACTTGTCCCCTGCGGCCCCGGAAGGCGGAGTGCGGCGTCA
>CAYUKJ010000031.1:843-9106 GCA_964445245.1 uncultured Methanosarcinales archaeon
GGGGGTGGGGGACGCCGGCTCCAGGGTTGACGGCCACCGACTCGCCGGTCGCCCGGTTTTCGAGGATGACGCGGAATTTCTTGTACGGCTTCTGGAGGCATCCTTGGAGCGCGCTTTCGGTGACGCGGGCCTTGTCGATGACAACAAGGCTGGGCGTGGGCGAGTTGGGCGGGGGGCCGGCGATGCAGCCCAGCACGCGGGCGCGCAGGATCTCGTACTCGACGTGGGCCGGAACCGCCAGGTAGCCGTCGGTGTAGTAGGCCAGTCCCGTCCGGAGGCCCAGGCCGATGACGCCAAAGACGACGAGGACGAAGAAGACGTAGACGGCCTTGCTGCCTGTCAGGAAGATGTCGTCGCCGCGCCGGTTCCATCTCATCGGAGGGCCTCCTCGACGGCGGACGCGACGGCCGCGGCATACGTGTCGAAGGAATCCGTCATCGTGGCGGACGCGGCATCGGCGAACTGGATCCTGACTGTGAGGGGATTGAGGGGCAAGGCGGCGTCCGGGGAGGGCGCGACGCGCTGGGGGATGAGGCGCCCTGCCAGGAGGCAGCTGAGGCGGGCGCCTAGCGGCGTGTCAGACGCGGAGACGAGGGCGCCTGCACCAACTTGGTCGTGGAGGCCCAGGTGCAGGGCCAAGTCTGGCTCTTCGTCGGTGAAGACGGCGCCTTTTGCCCCAAGCAGGGATTCGAGGCGGACGACGACTTGGCGGGCCCATTCGCCCTCGTCGACTGCGCCGTGCGGCGTGCCTTGGGGCGGGTACACGAGCTGGACTTTGTAGCCGGCAAGGCCGCGGGGGCTTGGGCCGGGGGGGCAGACGCCGGACTGCCAGTGGCCGCCGAACTGGATGTCGCGCCCGGTCTTTTGGAAGGCGAGCTGGTAGATGAGGACCTGCTGGTCCAGGGGCGGGTACTGGTCGGAGGGCATGTAGGGGTAATAGGCGGCGCGAAAGACGCGGAAGAGGTCCAACGGGGTCTTCTCAAGCTCCGCGCGGACGCTGCCGCCGCGCGCGATCACGAAGAGGCGGGGCAGGCGTGCGGGCAGCGCGACGTTCGCGTCCCGGGAACCCCATACAGCGTCTCGACAAAGAGCGCGGCCTCCCGGGCGGCGTAGCCGGCGAGGATGGCGTCGGGGTCCATCGCCTTGAATACGAGCGCACCCAGGGCCGCGACCATGAGGAGCGCCCAGATCAGCTCGACGAAGACGTGCTTGGCCATCCCGCGCCGGTCCATGGGGGTCGTCAGCCGGAAGGCCGTTTATAAAGGTTGTTCCTGGCTTGGCTCCGTTGACATCATGGACCGCCACCCTTACGTGCGAGCCGTGGTGGTCTGCAGAAGCGCTGCGGCCAGGGGGTTGCCCCCTACGGGGATCCACAGAAATCCCGAGGATTTCTGGGAGCCAGAAACCCCTGGGGTTTCTGAGCTGGCCGCCCAAAGCTCAATATAGCAGGACGGCGAGCAGGGTGGCGGCCGCCGCCAGGCGGGTGATGTCAACGGAGCCTCCTGGCTTCGGCTCGATGGGAAAGTGTCCGCCGCCGGCTAGCAGGCTGGAAGTAGGACTTCGCCGGTTTCAGGATCCCGGACTTCGCCGGAGTCGGCCAGGATGAGGTCGTCGCGGTTGTCGTTGTCGACAAAGCAGCGCTGGTCGCCGGCCCGCATGAGGCCCAAGCGCCGAGACCCCGGGACCGGGCCGCTGAAGCCGATGTCGTCATCGTCTGCCCCTGGCTGTATGTCCGCCCAGGTCACGTCAAGGTCGCTGACGTAGTAGTTGGGGAGGGGCGAGATGTGGCTGATCTGCTCGGTGCACAAGTAGAGGGGCAACTCATATTCCATGACGAAGAGGTCGCGATTTTCATCGCGGAGGCGGATGCGCGTCTTTGGGGGGTCTTCGGATTCGCGGTCGATCTCGATCTTGGCGACGCCCGAGAGGTCTTGGACGACGTCAAGGGCAGCGCAGCCGCAGCGCGTCCCGCTGAAGGTGGCGCAGCGCTCGGCCGCCTGCTTAAAGCGCGAAAGGACGTTCTGCTGCCGGATGAGCGTCTTGTCGGCGTCGGTGATGCAGGGCTGCGTGGCGCACAGCGCGACGGCGCCGTCGTAGTTCTCGATCGTGATGGCCTGTTTGGGCCGCACGGGTCCGCGGCTGTCCATCCGGCCGCTGGCCGGGTTGTAGAACGAGAACTGGTTGTAGAAGAGAGCGCCGCCTTTCGCGTTCTTGAAGCAGTCCTTTTCGTCGTCTTTGCAGTCCCGGAAATTGTCGTAGAAGCGCACGCTTTCGATGGCGCGGCAGTGGGTCAGCTTGCAGGCCATGAGGCCGCCGTTGCCGAAGGGCTGGCAGCTGCAGACGCAGGACGCGTCGGGGGGGCATTCCTTAGGGCGCTGGAAATGGAAGGTCTCGTCGGGGCGGTGCGGGGCATTGTACGTGGCTTCCAGGTCTTGGATGTGGGGGGAAAAGAAGAGGATGACGCCGCCCTTCTCGATGGTGAGAAAGCGGTTGACGAGCTTCCCGGGCTCCTTGCTCACGTCCTCGATGGCGGCCGCGATCTTGTCGACGGAGCCCTCCATCCCCCGGTTGAGCCAGGCCCACGCCTTGTTGCAGAAGCCCAGGAGCATCGAGATCATGATGAGGCCGATGACCAAGCCGGCGAAAAACGTGAGGCCGATTGTGGCGCGGCTCATGTGTCTTTGGCCTCGCAGGCGGCCGCGATGGCCTCGGAGATGCGCGTCTTGCAGATGCCTGAGGGCGTCCAGCAGTCGGGGTCGTCGGGGTCGCGGATCTCGGATGCGTCGATGGTCTTGCACTCCTCCGGGACGGGCTGGCCTTCATGCTCCCAGTTCGGGTAGTCCACGTCGCTGAGGGAGAAGGCGTCGCCGCTTTTGCGGTAGCGGAAGGCGGGGCAGTTGTCGGACTTGGGGGCGTAGTAGATCTTCTCGTTCTTGTTCGCGTCGCAGGCGCACGCGTCGTTGCCGGGGATGCCGGGGTAGTCGTCCTCGCCGTCGCCGTCGAAGTCTTTGTGTGTGAGGCGCCACTCGTACTGGCAGTTGTGGGCGGCCCAGGCCTGCATGAAATTGGGGAGGAGGAACATGAGGACGAAGGCCAGGACCGCCAGCGCGATGAGGAGGTGGACAATCGTGAAGTCGCCGCGGCGGCCCGGGGGGAGCCCAAGGGGAGTGGTCGTGCGGATCATGGGAGGTTGCTGACTTTTACGCAGCCGGCGGCTGTCCAGGTGCAGGTCAGGCCGCAGTAGGCTGTGCCGCAGTCTTCCGCTCGGCGGAAGTACTCGCATTCCGTGTCGTCGTGGCAGGCCCGGCAGCTGGAGAAGGTCAAGGCGTCCGGCTCGTTGGAAGGGCCGGTGAACAGGGGAAAGCAGGGCCGCAGGCCCTCTTGGGCGCGGTCCTTGAACCGGCAGGGGTCCTCCTGGCAGTCGCTGAGGGCAGCATAGTCTTCGCACAGGTTTATGTCGGCGCAGCGCTCGTCGAACTGGACCCCGATGGGCTTGCAGCGGTCGTGGTCGTCGTCCCAAAAGCAGTGCAGGTTGCAGGGGCGGCTTTTGCAGGTGGCTTCGCCTTGGGGCGTGAAGTCGCCGCAGGCGCTTTTGTCGGTGCAGGCGATGCCGCAGAAGGGGTTGGCGTTCTTGAGGTCCTCGAGGTCGCCGCCGCCGGCGTCGATGACGGGGCAGGTCTGGCCGTCGCGCTGGTAGAAGTACAGGTCGAGGTCTGTGTCGCTTTCGAGGCCGTCCCAGTCGTAGTCGTTGTCCTGATGCCTGGTTTTGAAGTCGTCTGGGTCGTCCTCCTGGGGCATGAAGAGGAGGGCTTCGGCATAGTCGGCGACGGTCTCCATCTTCAGGCCGCGGCATTTCCCGTCGGTCCTCACAGGGTCCTCCATGACGCAGTCCTCGAAGAGGCCGCGCTTGTCGCCGTCAAAGGCGATGGCGCAGGGCTTCTTGCCCTTGTACTGGTGGGTGCCGGCCTCGCGGCCCTTGGGGTCGATGAGGTGGACGGCCATCCGGTCCTTGAGCTTGCTGAAGCGGACGCCGTAGCCGTCGAGGCCGCGCTCTTTGGGCAGGGTCCAGACGGCGTAGCACTTGTCGCCGCGCCCGTCAAGGGCGCGGACGAGGTGGGCGAAGCGTGCCTGCACGGCCTCCGGGACGTTCCTACCAAAGGCGATGTTGTACTTGACGATGCGGGGCGGCTCTGTCTGGTTTACGCCGATGCCGAAGAGCCGGTAGAACGCGCCTTCGGGGCCGAAGAGGTAGGCGGCGATGACGAGGAGCGTCGCCAGGATGATGACCCAGCCGATGACGCCGACGTCGCCGCGCCGGCTCATTTGAACCACTTGAGGACCTGGTCCCAGGGCAGGTTCTTCTCGGAGACCCACAGGGCATAGACGAGGAGCGCGACGAGGATGGCGGTCGCGATCTTGATGAGCGTCCATTCGGTGGCGCCCAGGCCCTTGCGGCCGGATATCCTTGGAGCGAGGCGGGCGGGGCTCATATGGGGCGGCACACCTCCTCGAGCTCGTCTTCTCGCACGACAAGGACCCAGTTGGCGGCCTCCTCGTTGCCGGTCCAGTAGCCCTGTATGAAGGCCTTGAGGGGAGGTGGGGTGTAGCCCACGAACTTGCTTGGGCTGATGACGGCGATGATGTAGTTCGTGTCGGGCTCGATTGCGTTCTTGATGGCGACAAAGCCGGGGCCTTTCGCGAACTGGACGTAGTCGAGGTACGTGTAGTCGAGGCCGCTTCCGAGGCTGCCGAGGTCGTGGTAGGTCTCGAGGCGCAGGTATTCCTCGAGCTCGCCGGGCTCGATCTTGTCGCCGCGCGGAAAGGCCTGGGTGTGCTCGACATTGACGAGAAAGGCCGGGAAGCACCCGACCTTCTCGACGGTGAAGGGGCCTATTTTTCCTTCGGGCTCGTCGAAGACGTTGATGTGCTCGCCTTCGAGGGTCTCGTACCAGGCCTTGGCGATGAGGTTGGCGAAGTCGGCCTTGAGGGCCTCGCGGTCCTTCCCGGATTCCGGCAGCGTCTTTTCGATCGTGCGGCACATGTCGCCGAAGACGGAGCCGGGCCGGCCCATGAGCGTCTCGTCGGCCTTGACTTTGGCGGCCAGCGACAGGCGGCAGGCCTCGTACCCGGCCCTGTTGGAGGCCCAGAGGTTCTTGGCCAGCAGGACGATGACGGCTATGACCAGCGCAATCGCGATGACGCGGTAGAGGAGGCTTCCGAACTCCTCGAGCTCCCAGCCTCCCCTGCGGTTCAGGCGCCTCATGGCGCACCCTTCGCCGTCCTGTAGATGATGATGGCCACAATCGCCGTGAGGACACCCAGGATGATGAGGCTGAGCGTCGTTTCGTCGATGAGGCGGCCGCTCCTGCGCATGGCCGTCCTCTCCCGATGAGCCTATTTAAAGGTTGTGCTGGGAGGGACGGTGTAGGAAGAGTCTGGTGGCGAACAACAAAAGCCCTGATGGGCTTTTGAGCATCGCACCGCTTGGGGCGGAGCTCAACTTAAGGGCGAGCCGTCGAGCAACCATCAGCACCGTGGTCAGGGGGACCTGCCCCTCCTCAGAAACCCCGTTGGGGGTTTCTGGGAGATCAAAAACCCCGGGTTTTTGAAATCCTACGGGGATGGCCACACGCGGGCCGAGAAGCGGCACGGCGAGCAGTTCGCCACCAGACGCTCAAAAGATTTTCTACAGGGCCGCCGGAATCTGAGGGGCGCAGAGGGAAAACCCGGACGGGAAGGCGCATTACGAGGTCACATCAAAGACCGGCTCCCAGACGTCCCGGGGATACATGTTGCCGCGCCGGTCCGTCGTCGTGACCGTGAACGAAGATGAGGCTTCGTCAGTGACAAAGTATATGACCTCTGGGCATCCGGCGCGGGTGATGCGCGTCCCTGTGCGAAGAGTGAGGGCCGCGACGTCTTGGTAGGCCATGGCGTTCGTGAGGCTGGTGGGGTAGCGGCAGCTAGTGCTGGTGCGCTGGGGCGTATGTGACAGGAGCTGGCCGGGCCGGACATTGGTGCGGCGTTCCCCGCCTGGCGGGATCCAATAGACAGTGTAGAAGTCGAGGTCGGCGGCGGTGACCGGCGAGAATGCGACGCCCCAGCGGTCAGTTCCGCCGCTCGGCGCAATCCAATGGTAGGCCCGGATTGTGGCGGGCCGCGGCGGGGGAGTCGTGTCTCCAAGGGGCGGGCCGGTGTAGTCGGGGTCGGGGAAGACGTGGAGGATGCGCGTCACGCTCTTGACTTCCCGGGTGGGCTGCGTGACGTCGTAGACGGTGAAGTGGAAGGCGAAGGGGACTTCGGTCGCCTTCTCGGACGGGATGCGGAAGAAGAAGCAGTCGGAGCTGCTGCCCTCCCCTTCGTGGCAGTCGGGGTCGCCGCAGTTTGCGATCTCATGGGTGAGGACGCCGTTGAAGGGGATGCGAAGGCCGTCCTTGTTCCGGATCTCGGCCTCGCAGCGCCCGGCGAGGCGGTGGGCGGACTTGAGCTTCCAGGAGTAGGTCGTGCCGGCGATGATCTCGAAGTCTTCGGGGACGGGCTCGCCGGTGATCTTGTCGAGGATCTGCGCGTCCACGTCGGGAGGCTGGGTGCCGCCCCCGCCGCCCCCGCCCCCGCTCCTGGGTTCAAGCGGCTGCTTGGCATATCTGTTCTGGCCGCGCTTGCAGCCCTCCATGGGCTTGAGGATGAAGGGCTTGGCCATGACCCAGCGGGAGCCCGCCTCGGCGGGCGGCTTGTCCCAGAAGTAGGCGCATTGGTGCTCCGGCGGATTGCAGTCGTTGAGCTGGGACTCGACGCCCTCAAAGACGTTCCCGTAGATGGCAAGTGCTCCGACGAGGATGAATAGTGTGAGGACCGCCGCAAGGACAAACCCCATCAGGTTCGTGTCGCCGCGCCTATCCATGTCGTCCTCACCCCCCTGTGGGGGATTCGCTTGGCGGGGGGAGGCAGCAGAGGGGCTTCGTGAAGCCGGGGTTGTCCGTCCTGCACTGCTTGTTGCCCAGGGCGAAGTACTGCAGGCCGGCCGGGCAGACCCCGTCGGCGCACGTGCCGCCCCGCTCCTCGCAGGCCCGCAGCGTCCTGCTGGTGTCCCCCAGGACGTTCGTGAAGATGATGATGAGGACGGCCAAGACGATCAGCGCGATGACGGCGATGACGACCGTGTTGATGCTCAGGTCGCCTCGCCGGCCGATACTGCTTGGGCGCACCCCGGTCACCCTGCTGTGAAAGGGTTGCAGCAGACGCGGTCCTCGTTGGTGTCTGGGTCTTTGGAACATTCGGAGTCCGGGACTCTCTGCTGCGGATCCGGGCAGATAATCCCAACGTGGCAGGAGCCAGGGACCTCGATGCCGCATTTACTCAGCTCCTTCTGGAAGATGATGCCCTGCCTGTACAGGAGCGTCGCCAGGATGACGAGGACCAGGAGCGCGATGGCCGCGATGATGATGACATTGATGGAGATGCCTTGGGCTTTGCGGGACATGGCCGATTCACCTCGGGTCATTGTCCATTTCCGCGAATCCCCCTATTTAAAGCTTATGGTGGGTACGGGTTTGTAGAAGAAGTCTTGTGCCGCCGCCCTTAAGGGCGAGCCGTAGCGCCTTCTTCGCTCGCCGCAGCACAGGAAGCCTCATAGGCTTCCTGGCTCCAGCAACGCTTCGCGTTGCTGTGAGCCAGGGGGACCTGTCCTGTTGGCCTCTGGCCAACGCCCAGCAACCTGGGGGTTGCTGTGGGCCTACGGGGATGGCTGCCCCATGCGACTACAGGCTCGACGGCGAGGAGGGCGGCGGTACGCCAGGACCTTCTACAAACCAGGTGGGGATTGCTAAAGGAGCCCGTTTTGAGGGCGCTCAAGGCTGGCAGAGGACCAGCGAGATCGTGGCGTCCTCCCGGAGGCGGGGGTAGAGGGGGATGGAGCCCTGGGCGGGGGCCTCGGCCCGGACCGTCCGCCCGCACTGGAACTCCTTGGCGTACGCTTGGTCTTCGGGTTCGGCCTGGGGGTTCAGGAGGCCGGCACCGCGCCGGATCGCGAAGCGGTAGGGCTGCTTGCTCCGCTCCTCCAGAAGATCAGTCAGGATGAAGTCGAGCTCCTCCTTGAGGAATCGGCAGGGCGGCGGGTCGCAGCCGAGGTTGTTCGTGCCCCAGGCGCAGTTCTGGATTAGGTCCGTCATGGAGCCGCAGGCCGTCGTCACCTTGGGGAGCGCGCTGACGAAGGCGAGGGCGAATTCCTTTTCTGTCACCGGCGGGGGCCCGGCGGGCAGAAAGG
>CAYUKJ010000032.1:0-7587 GCA_964445245.1 uncultured Methanosarcinales archaeon
CCGAGCGCCGCCTCATCGAGTACCTCAAGGCCCATCCCAACATCTTCAGCGTGCTGGAGTACAGCGACCGCTGGGACATCGAGGTGGCCCTCATCGCCAAGGACCTCCTCGAGTTCGACAAGATCATGCTCACCATATGCGAGCAATTCCCCCACATCATCTTCGAGAAGGACAAGCTCGAGATCATCCGGCGCTTCAACGCTGCCTACCTGCCCCCGCTGCTGCCCGATGCAAGCATCCCGCGCGAGGAGATCCAGCGGGCCCGCCTCCCCAAGGCAGACGTGGACGAGACGGACCTGAAGCTGCTGCGGCTGCTGTGCGAGGACGCCCGCGCCTCCACCTACGAGATGGGCAAGGCGCTGGGCCTGTCGCCGGACGCAGTCAGCTACCGCATCAAGCGCCTCCTTGAGGAGGGCGTCATCCGCAACTTCACAATCCTCGCCAACCTCTCCGCGCTCAAGTACCACTGGTACACCTACAGCATCGAGATGAAGATGTTCGACTTCAAGAACGAGCTCAAGTTCGAGGAGTTCCTGCGGCAGAACCGCAACATCCTGCGCTCGGCCAAGACGCTGGGCGGCTGGGACCTCCTCCTCTACATCGTCGTCGAGAACCCCCGCGAGTTCCACCGCATCGTCAAGGACATCAAGAACGTCTTCTCCCCGGTAATCCGCAACTACCAGACCTGGGTCGCGTACAAGGAGCACACCTTCAAGCCGATGCCCGAGGCGATCGGGGCGGTTGCAGCGACGTAGGGACGCCTATTCTCCCCCGTCGGTTCCGATGGGCGAACCGTCCGCTCCTGTGGTGCGCCCCTAATACGAGAGGCATTCAAAAAACTTAAAATCCTGCTCCGTCATGGTCCCCGGCGAGACCAGGAGGCCGTTTCCTGCGGACTGGTACACGCCCTTGGGCATCACAAGATATTCTCCCGGCGGCAATGCGATCTGGTACTTCCCGCCTGCCGCAGGAGTTTTCGCGCTCCTCGCCTCAAGCTCAGTAAAATCGCCCTGCCCCAACGAATCCAGCTCGCCCTTCTTGATGAACACCAGGTCCCCATCATAGGGAGCATACGTTTCCTTAGGGCAATTGCTGCATCCGGCATCGGCACAGCCGCACGGCATGCAGTCCCCTTGCCCGAACTCGACTGCCCCCCGCGCGCCGGTTTTTGCGTCCGGAGCGCCCGATTCACCTTGGTTGCAGCCGGCAAGGGCGACTGCAACTAGGCATAGCGCCAGCCACATTGGAGAGAATCTGCCCATATGTGGCCTCCACATGAACAAGTTTAAATGTTTTTGGTTCTCCTTGGCCTTGTGTAAAAAGTCGCCGTCCACCCGTCCACAAGGACAAGGCCGGAGCACAGGGCGACGGCCTTGTCGACGGTGGACGCGGCGGGGGTCGCCCCCTCCGGGGTGCCGCGTAGGCGACTTTTTACACTTTTTACACAAAGCCACTTTCCTTCTCAGCTCAGGCCAAGCCAGATGGCCCTCAATCGGCCATCTTCTTGATGCCCGCCCCCCAGAGCATCACTTCCAATGGCCTTGCAGCCTTCGGCATCCATAAATAACCCCCCTGCTTAGCCCCCAGCATGGCCAAGCCCTTCGCACTCGCATGCCTTGTCCTGCTTCTTGTGAGCGCCTGCCAGACGCTCCTCCCTGCGCCAGGCGGAAACGCGACAGGGCCCGGCCCTTCGGAACCAAAAACCCCGAAGTCCTATGGCCCGAAGGTCGATGACTGGCGATACGCGCCGGCCGCCTCCGACGCGGAGGCTGCGCGGTATTCCGGCATCGGGGCGCCTTCGCCGATGGCCTCGCCTATGGCGCAGAAGGCCATGGCGTCCGTCGGCCCAGGTTCCCTCGGGTTTTCCACGGGTGGGGCCAAGGACATCGCGAACTTCCGCGAGAACCTCAAGGCAGGCTACCTCCCCCTTCCCACCGACGTGACCTACGAGGGCCTCTTCTACGACTACTACTTCGAGACGCCCACAACTGACTGTGCGGAGCTGTTCTGCCCGGCCTACAGCACCGCCGTCTCCAAGGACCCCTTTTCGGAGGACGCGGAGTACTTTTTGGCGGTCGGCCTCGACTCGAACCTGGACGCCGCGGCCTTTGCGCGCAAGCCCCTCAACCTCGTCGTCGTCCTCGACATCTCAGGCTCGATGTCCTCGCCCTTCGACCAGTATTATTACGACCGGGTTTCCGGCGGGCCCCGGCCCCTGACCCAGGAGGAAGAGCGAGAGGCCCGCAAGACCAAGATAGAGATCGCCACCGATGCCGTCGCGGCGCTCCTCGGCCACCTCGAAGACGGGGACCGCTTCGGCATGGTCCTCTTCAACGACGCGGCCGAGGTCGCCAAGCCCCTGCGCCTCGTCGGCGAGACCGACCTGGACGAGATCAAGAAGCACGTCCTCGACATCCGGGCCGACGGCGGCACGCAGCTCTCCGCCGGGATGGAGGAGGGCACGGAGCTCTTCGACGGCCTCAAGAAGGAATCGGAGGACGAGGCGTCGAGCGGAGACTACGAGAGCCGCATCATCTTCCTCACCGACGCGATGCCCAACCTGGGCGAGACGCGCGACGCCCGCCTCCTCCAGATGCTGCGCGAGAACGCCGACGACGCAATCTACACGACGTTTGTCGGGATCGGCCTCGACTTCAACTCGGAGCTCGCCGAGGCCATCACGAAAGTGCGGGGCGCGAACTACTACACCGTCCATTCCGCCAAGGAGTTCAAGGACCGCATGGATGAGGGCTTCGATTACATGGTGACGCCCCTCGTCTTCAACCTCGAGCTCGAGCTGGACGCCCCCGGCTACACGATCGAGAAGGTCTACGGCTCCCCCGACGCGGATGAGGCGACCGGCACCGTCATGGCGGTCAAGACTCTCTTTCCCTCCCCCAAAGAGGAGGCGGCCATCAAGGGCGGCCTCGTCCTCCTGCAGCTGAAGCGCACCGGCGGCCAAGCCGAGATGCGCCTTAAAGTCACCTACGAGGACCGCGACGGGCAGAAGCACGAGTCCGCCAAAGTCCTGGCCTTCGAGGAGAAGGACCCCGACTTCTTCGGCAATCCCGGCATCCGCAAGGGCGTCCTCCTCAGCAGGTACGCCAACCTCCTCAAGGACTGGCTGGGCGACGAGTGGCGCAGCCAGCCCCTGCCGCCCCCTGGCCCCGAACCTTTCGCGAAGCCCTTCGAGCCCACGGTCACGCGCGACACCGGCATCATCATCCCCGAGCCCATCCCGGTGCCCGAACTGGGCCGCTGGGAGCGCCGAAGCGCCCCCCTGCGCGTTTCGAAGCATTACCGAGGGCTGTTCGCGGACTTCAAGGACTACTTTGAGCAGGAGATGAAGGAACTCGGGGACGACACGCTCAAGCAGGAAGCCGACGTCTTAGGCCTGCTCTCTCAAGGGTCTGAGGGCGAAGAATAAGCTTATCGTCGCAGTTGCACGACCAGCTCTTCGAGCGGCGCCACCGCCCGATGCGTGCACTGGTCGACGAAGACGTGTGAGGCCCGCATCGAGAAGACGACGGTGCCGTCCTTGCGCATCTCGTGCCGCATCCAGAGAAGCGGGCCGCGCCTGTAGGGCAGGAAGCAGGAACGGATGGTGACGCGGTCGCCGGGAACGACTTCGTGGCGGTATTTGAGTTCGGCCCTGCGCACGACGAACCCGAGTCCGCGCTGACGCAGGTCGTCATTCGAGACGCCATACGCCTCCTGAAGCCTGCGCCGGCCCAAGTCGCAGTACACCGGATAATACTGGTTCCCCAGGTGCCCATAGGCCGGGTCTGCGTGGGCGGCTTCGATGACGCAGTCCACTTCGACGCAGCCGTTGAGGGCCATTGCGGACAGCACACGTTGCGTTTACTTAAAGCTTCCGCGAAATATCGAAGCCGTTAGCCGCCTGCTCGTCATCTGGCTCACGTAACTCGAAGGATGACACCCCCGGAAGGGACTCCCCCCGTCACCAAAGCCGACGCAACACGCCACGACTCGCCCTTAAGGCGGCTAACGACTGCCCATTTACTCGTATCTCAGCGCCTCCACGGGCTTCTGCCTGGACGCCTGGATGGCGGGCATGAGGCCCGCGCCGGCTCCCACAAGGAACGCGAAGGCCAGGCACCCGACGACGAGCCACCAGGGAAAGACCGGCGTGAGCATGGCGTAGCCGGCGCTCGCGGCGATTGCGCCGCCCAGGCGCGCGATCCCGTAGCCCAGGCCGACCCCGATGAGGCCCCCCAAAAGGCCGAGGACGCCGCTTTCCACGACGAACACGAGGAGGATGTCCTGGTTGTGGGCGCCGATGGCCTTCATGATGCCGATCTCCTTGGTCCGCTCAAGGACGGCCGTGTACATCGTGTTCATGATGTTGACGCCGGCCACCACGACTGAGATGAGGGCGATGATGACAAGCACGGCGTTGAGGCCCGCGATGATGTTGCCGAACGACTCGATAAGCTGCTCAAAGGTCTGGACGTGGAACTCCTCCTTGCCCTCGTCAAAGCCCAGGTGCTTGGCGAGCTTGTCCTGGATTTTGGGGGCCAGCTGCTTTGGGTCGGCGTCGCTTTGGGCGCGC
Source organism: uncultured Methanosarcinales archaeon (assembly GCA_964445245.1). Lineage (GTDB taxonomy): Archaea > Nanobdellota > Nanobdellia > Woesearchaeales > JAHJEM01 > CAYUKJ01. The sequence goes on from CAYUKJ010000032.1 coordinate 4,574, forward strand.
ACGGCGACCATGTGGTACTCGTCCTTGATGCCCGCGACGGCTTCGAGGCCGTCAAGGGTGAGGTAGATGTTCTTGTCGTCTTGGGGGTTGCCGACCTCCTCGTACAGGCCGACGACCTCGACGCCTAGGCCGTTGAGCTGGATCTTGTCGCCAAGGGCGACCGGGCGCCGGAAGATCTTGTCGGGGAACTGGTAGTTCCACCCGAGGACGGCCTTGTAGACGTCGCCCTCCTTGAGCTGTCGGCCCTGCGCGATCTTGACCGTGAAAAACTCCTCGACGAGGCCGAGGTCTTCGCCCACGGTGTGGCCCAGGGCGTAGACGTACCGTGGCTTCTTCTCGTCCTTGAAGGTGACCTGGACGCTGTCGAAAGAGATGCCGCTGGCGGCCTGGACGCCCTTGATGCGGCGCACATACTCCACGTCGTCCTCCGTGAAGCTGAACGTGCCTGAACCGGGAGGCCCGAATGTCCGGGGCTGCAGGATGATCTTGTTCGTCCCCATCGTCTCGGCCAGCGTGTCGATGTAGCGGCCAAGGCCCTGCCCGAAGCTGACGAGCGCGAAGATCGCCATGATGCCGATGAGGATGGAAAGCACCGTCAGCCACGAGCGCAATTTGCGGTGGAGGAGGTTCTTGAGGGAGTAGGAGAGGAGCGCGGGGTTCATTTGGCGTATGCGAGCGCCTCGACGGGCTCCAGGTGGGCCGCCTGCGCGGCAGGCAGGAGGCCGGAGAGGGTGCCGACGACGAAGGAAAACGCGAGCGTCCCCAGGACGAGGGGCGCGCTTATGCTGGCGACGATGTCGGCCTGGCCGAAGAGGTTCCGGGCCAGCAGCGCCAGGCCCTGCGCGAACCCGGCCCCAAGGAGGATGCCGATGGCGCCGCCCACCATCCCGATGAGGCCGGACTCCAAAAAGAAAATCCAGAAGATGTCGCGGTTCTGCGCCCCGACGGCCTTCATCGTGCCGATGTCGGCGATGCGCTCGAGGACGCTGGTGTACATCGTGTTCGTGATCCCGATGCCGCCGACGAGGATGGAGATGCCGGCCAGGATGTAGACGAAGAGCTGGACGGCGAAAAGGGTCGAGTCCAGCTGGCGCAGCGCCGAGGCGGAGGTCTGGACCGTGAAGTCCTCCTCGCCCTGGTCGACGTGGCGCTCCCGGCGCAGGACCTTTTCGATGGCGAGCTTGAGGCCGTTGGGGTTGACGCCGTCCTCCGGCTGGGCCGCAAAGCCGTCATAGACGTCGCTTGGGACGCCGAAGGAGTCGCGCAGGGCCTCCTCGTTGAGGAGGACCGTGTTGTCGATGATGAAGCTGCCCTTCTTCTTGAGGATGCCGACGACGGTGAGGTCCTGGCTGTTGACGGTCAGGCGGCTGCCGACCTCGACGGGCTTGCCGAAGCGGTCCTCGTCGGCGTAGTCATGGCCCACGACGGCGCGCAGGGTGTCGCCGTCCTTGAGGAGGCGGCCCTGCGCGGTCTCGTAGTTGAGAAGGTCCTCGAGGTCCCGTCGGGCGGGCCCGTCGGGCATCGAAGCGAACATGCCGAAGTAGACGCGGTCGTTGTACTCGGCCTTGCCGAACTCGATGACGCGGCCGACGGCGGTCTTGACACCCTTGATCTGGCGGACGGCGCGCAGCTGCGACTCGGTGAGGGGGTCGACGACGCCTTCGCCTGGCGGCCCCATCCCTGTCCCCTCCGCCTGGACCTGGAGGACGTCGGCCCCGACGAGGTTGAACTGGCCAGTCACGAAGGTCCGCAGGCCCTCGCCGATCCCGATGAGGGCTACGACGGCCGCAATCCCGATGACGACGCCCAGGACCGTCAGCCAGGACCGGAGCCTCCGCTTCGAGATGTTGGCGGCGACCAGGCGCAGGTACGACTTAATCATGCTTGGCCAGGGCTTTGCGGCGCTGGTGGCGCCGGATGCGCCGCACAACGATCCACGCGACGATGGCCACGACGATGAGGCCGATGACGAGGCCGGCGGTGTTGCGCTCCTTGAGGCCCGCGTCGTCGGCGGTCAGGAGCCGGGCTTCCAGGACGGCCTCGTCGTCGTAGGGGGCGTTCAGCGCGTCGAGGTACTCGAGGCGCAGCGGCACCCGGACCCGGTCGCCGTGGGCTTTGACAGCGACGGTCGCGGTCTCGTAGTCGTCGCTGTCGATGTTGCCGATGTAGATCGAGCGCGACGTGGAGCGCAGGTCGAAGGACGCGTCCTCGCCCAGGTGCGCGGTCAGGAGCTTGATCTTGGAGAGGCCGCTGTTGACAAAGCGCAGCGTGAGGGTCCCCACCGGCTGGTCCGAAAAGACCTCGACGCTGTCGATGTAGGCGTCCAGCTTCGCCTTGGCGCTGACGACGAGGCCCACCTGGTCGAACTTTGTGAAGTTGTTCCCGCTCTCGTCGTCGAAGGTGACGGTGATTGGGAGGTGATAGACGTCGGAGGCGGCGTCTGGCTTGACTATGATGCTGTACGCGACGCGGAACAGCTGGCCGCCCGCAAGCTCGGGGGCGCGGCGCTCCAGGGAGCCGCCCAACGGCGCGATCGGAATCTGGCTGGTTGTTGTGCCGACGGTCTGCGTCGTGCCAAGCGCCACTGCGATGTTGCGCAGGCGCGAGTCCGCGATGTTTTTCATCGAGAGCGTGATCGTGGCCTGGCTCCCGGGCGTGACGGGGGAGGGCTCGATGGCGATGTCCTCGATGGCGATGGCGGCGTCCAGCGTTCGGATGTCCAGGGCCAAGAGCGATTCCTGCGCGGCGCTGGCGCCCTCGACGGTGTAGCGGACCTTGAGGTAGCTGGTCCCTTCCGGGGCGTCCTTGTCGACGCGGACATTGAAGCGGACAAGGGACGACTCCTGGCCGGGGATGGCCGAGAGGCTCTTGACGCGGCTGGCCGGGTCGTTGACGAAGAACGGGTAGTTGTCGAGGAGTTCTACCTGGACGTTGCGGGCGGTGTTGCCGCCCTTGTTGATGAGGACCAGGTGGACGTTGACGACGTCTCCGGGCTCGGCGGGGTTGGGCTCGTA
>CAYUKJ010000032.1:7597-9059 GCA_964445245.1 uncultured Methanosarcinales archaeon
GTAGCGCAGCAGCTCCGCGGAGAGGCTGGAGCCCTGGCCGATGAGGCTGTTTTGGGCCGCCGCGGCCGCGCTCAGGAGCACGGCCAGCAGCAGCAAGGGTATCGCTTTCATGGGAAACCTCCGGACACATCCAAGGCAGGCGGTGTGAGCATGGGAGCGTGAGGGGTCAAGGGCTGGGCGGGCGGGGGGTGGATCCGTGGTCGGTGAGGCGGCCGTCCATGAGGACCTCGACGCGGTCGGCGTGCTTGGCGATGCCGGCGTCGTGGGTGACCATGACGATGGTCGTCCCCCGCTCGAGGTGCAGTTTCTTCAGGAAGTCCATGACGGAGTGGCCGGTCTTGGAGTCCAGGTTGCCGGTCGGCTCGTCCGCCAAGATCACCTCTGGCTCGTTGACGAGGGCGCGGGCGATGGCGACGCGCTGCTGCTGGCCGCCCGAGAGCTCCGAGGGGCGGTGGTCCTGGCGGTCCAGGAGCTCGACCTGCTTGAGGACGTTGCGGGCGCGCCGCTCGCGCTCCTCCTCGCCGATGTCCTGGAACATCATGGGCAGCATCACGTTCTCTTTGGCCGACAGGGTGTTGATGAGGTTGAACTTCTGGAATATGAAGCCGATCTTTCGGCCGCGGATTTCGGCGAGCTCGGACTCCTCGAGGTGCGAGATGTTGACCCCGTCAAGGAAAATCTGCCCCCGGGTGGGGATGTCCAGGCAGCCGATCATGTTCATGGCCGTGCTCTTGCCGCTGCCGCTTGGGCCCATAAGGGAGAGGAACTCGCCGCGCCGCACCTGCAAAGTGAGGCCGCGGAGGGCCTCGACGCTCACGCTGCCCATCCGGTAGATCTTCCAGACGCTCCGAAGCTCGATGATGACGCTGTTCGGGGTGCGGTGGGGCATGGGGGAGCGGAGGGGGTTTCGTGGTTTTCAGGTTCTTATGTATTAATCCGTGGCATCATCCCTGGGATGCGCAATCCGCAGGAAGTTTTTAAATGTGATGTATGTCTTTGCTGCGTTGACATCACCCGCCTGGCGGCGGCCGCCACCCTGCTCGCCGACATCCTCTCGCGCGCTCCGGGATGCCCACCCCGAAGGGGCCCACCCCCAGTCATCGGCGCTCCCGCAGCGTGTCACGGCTCGCCCGTAAGGGTGGCGGTCCATGATGTCAACGGGGCCGTATGTCTTTTTCGGGCTTGCCGCGCCCTTTCCCGAAGGGGCGGTCCAGGGCAGAGGGGTGCCGGAGCGGTCTTTCCGTTTCAGGGACCTGGCGGGTGAGTAGAAAATGTCGGGGCGGGCCGCGGCCCGAGACACGCCCTCGCAGAGGGCTCGTCGAGCCGAGTGGGTCTATCGAGCCGCCCACGCAACCGAAGACCCCATCAGCATCTGCGGATGCTGAGGCTCGGGGACGCAACCCCGAGCTGCCAAGGCGGCCCGCCAGACACATTTTCTACGGGGGGTGGCTAGTGCTGCGGA
>CAYUKJ010000033.1:0-1081 GCA_964445245.1 uncultured Methanosarcinales archaeon
GACGGGGAAGATGCGGGAGCCGTTGTCGAAGGCGATGGCGACCTCGCCCTCCTTGGCGGGCGTCTTGGCCTTGCCGCCGTTGTAGATGAGGTTGGCGCTCTTTTCGGCGCGCAGGCCCTTGGCGCTCGTCTTGCCCAGGACAAAGCAGAGCGCGTCTAGGATATTGCTCTTGCCGCTGCCGTTGGGGCCCAGCACGCAGTTGAAGCCGTCAGTGAACAAGATGTCGGTCTTGAGCGCGAAGCTCTTGAAGCCCCGCAGGACCATTTTGTTGATCTTGGTGGCTTTGGCTTCGGGCTTGGAGAGGGTGGCGGTCGCGGTGGCGGCCTGTTCAGGGGTGCTGGAGGCGTCCGGGGTTGTCACGGGCAGTTTAAAAGAGGGCGGCGAGGGGCCCTGCCGGGGCCGGAAGGCCAGGAGTATTTAAAGGTTCTTGTCGGGGTCCGAAAAAATCTACATTAATAACTATATAGAATGTTAATCTTTGAAACTGCTGCGAAATTTTTTCTGATGGGCTTATCCACCCGGCTTCCCAGAAAAGTCCCCGAGATGCCGCTGCCGCTTCTGCTCCACAATCCGCCTGTAACTCTCCCAGCTCGTGCGGAAGAACGGGTAGTCGGCGTAGTGCGCCTCCAGGAAGGCCTGCGTGGCGGGGTCGGCGGGGTAGCCGCTCCCGAAGTCGACGCCGTGCTGGTCTTTCAAGGCCGCGATCTTGGCGTCGCGCAGGACCTTGGCGACGATGCTGGCGGCCCCCACGACGGGGTATTTCGCGTCGGCCCGGTGCTCAGCGACGACCTGGCACTTGACGGTGAGGCGCTGCCGCACGTACTCGACGAAGGCCTCGATGTTGGGGCTGGGGCAGTCGAGGTACGCGACATCGGGGGCCAGCTCATTGAGGATGCGGGCGGCGTAGTCGGCCTCCAGCCAGTTGAGGTTGGTCTCGTCGCTGGTGACGGCCGCGTCGATCTCGGCTGGCTCGATGGCGTAGGTGAGGACGCGGCCGACCTGGCGGACCGCCGCGTCCAGCCGCTCGCGCTGCGCCGGGGTGAGGAGCTTGGAGTCGCGCACGCCTAACGCCTTGAGCTGG
>CAYUKJ010000033.1:1091-9046 GCA_964445245.1 uncultured Methanosarcinales archaeon
GGGGCCTCGCCCGGCTTCGTCGATGCCGCATATCAGCATGAGGATGCAGATGCACGAGGATATTTAAACCTTGGGAATGGGTTAGTCGAAACTTATGAGTCTGCATTATAGCGAATCGGTCCGAGATTCGCTAGAATAGCAAATCGCCTTCATTAAGTTCAAATATTACTGCGATTTGCTATTATCTTCATGGAACTAAAACTCCTTGAGAAGGCCTTAAGAAAGTCTTGGAACAAAGGCACATGTTACCCTCCGTTTGAAGCCAAATGGAGGAAATCCGACCCCGCCTATGGGCAGTGTTACGGAACGGCATTGGTCGTCCACGACTATTTTGGAGGCTGGATTCTCAAGGTCAAGTTTCAGGATGGCACGGGACATTTTTGGAATCTTGTGAAGGGGAAAGAAGTCGACCTGACTAAATCACAATTTGGTAGGGGTCAGCTGCTTCCACCGCCGAAGAGGGTTTTTCGGCCATTGTTGGAGCGCAGTCCGGGCTATGCGGAGTCCAATCGGAGATACCGTATTCTGAAGCGGAGGGTCCAAGAATTCTTGAGGAAGGAGCACCCGCCGCACGGGCCCCAAAAAGCGTAGCGCCTAGGTGCTTCAGGCGCTGACCAATCCGGCGGGGAGCGGCCCCAGATCGCCCTCCGGCAGAGCCAGGAGCGGGATGCCCTCTCCGACGAAGCAAAATATAAATACAACCTGCCACGCACTCCCCGCCATGGGTTCGGTCGCGGCGAGAACGGTCACAGTCGCCTTGGGGGCGTGCGGTCTGCTTTTCTTCGCGATGGCCGCCTCGGCGTCCGCCCTCACCCTCGACAGCGCGGTCGAAGACGAGATGGCGGCGCGCGTCAAGCACCTGGAGTGCCGCGTCAACCTTGTGGCGGAACAGATCACCGCACTGGCCCAGGCGCCCAACGCCACGAATCTCTCCAGCCACGCGGAGAAGCTTGACACGGACCTGGACATGCTCAAGGAGCTGGTGGATTCGGAGAAGCGCAAGGCCTTCCGTGACTACATCCACGACACGCTCAGGCAGGATCTTAAGGACGCAAAGACCGCCCTCAAGGACGCCAAGCAGGCCCTCAAGGCCCTGAACATCTCGACAGACGTGCGCAAGGATATCAAGGCCGACTTCAAAAAGGCCAGGGAGGATTTTGCGGATTGCCAGTCTGCGGCGCAGACAGGCCTAATCGAGGCGCGGATCGCGCATTATGAGGCCCGCTTCGAGAAATGGGACCGCATCATCGAAAAGGCGAAGAACGAGAGCCTGAACACGACGGGCCTCGAGGCCATCGTGGAGCAGGGCCGGACCGAATTGTTGCCGGCCCTTGAGGCTGCGAAGGCCGCGACCGACCCGGCAGCCCGCGAGCAGGCCATTGAGGCGGCGCGCAGCCTCCACCTCCACCTCTGGGCGCGCTTTGAGATTGCGCGTGTGCGCATGTACCTCGCGCTCGTCATGGGCGAGGACGCCACAAAGGTGGACCAGGTCACGGACCTGCTTTCTCAGGCGGAGACGCTGGCCACGCCCGGACGCCGATACGCGCCCGGCGAATTCGACACGGTCCGCACGAACATCAAAGATGCGGCCAAGCTCACAAAGGAGCTGCTCAAGGCGGCCCGGACGTCGGGCTGATCCCCATGAAAGCCCTCGCATTCCTCATCCTCGTCGGGTTCATCCTGGCGGCATGCGGGCCAAAGGAAGTCCAGCCGCCTCCCGCAACCCAAGCGCCACCTGCGGCACCGCCTTCACCGCCCGTGGCTCCGCCACCTCCTGCTCCCCCAGCTCCGCCCGCGCCGCCGCAGGAGACGGCGCCGCCCAACGCCACGCCCCCGCCGCCCGCGCCGCCGCAGGCCAATGCGACCGAAGAGGCGAATGCCACGCCGACCCCGCCGCCTCCGCCTCCCCCGCCTGCGCCGGCCCGCAACGCGACGGCCCAGACCGTGAAGATGCCCGACGACATCGCCGAGGAGGACCCCGACTTGGGCGACACAGAAGACCCGGACATCTCGACTGAGGCGCCGGACATCTAAAGGGACCTAAGGTGCCATTGGTGGGTGCTGACGGGTTCTGAGTTGGAACAAATCTGAAACTACAGAAAAATTTTTATATCCTGTTGTGATCGGATTACCGTATGATGCGCAAGCAATCCTTTGTTTTAGTTGCAGCTATTCTGGTCGTGCTTTCTGCCATGTGGGCTCCATGGATGACGGAGGAACGTGCTGAAAACATGGTTGTCGACCGGTTTGCTTCTGAGTGGCGGGGCGTGATGGACGGCTGCGGCCTGAATTGCGACGGTTGTGGCGCAAAAGAGTCGCATAAAACCCTCTTTGGGGTGAGTGTCACAATGGAATACGCCTGCGGGATGCTGCCCTCGGATTCACCAGAATTCCATCGGACGGAGACGGTCTTTCTTTCCTTTATGGGCACGGTCCACGGCATGCCGAAACCCTAGCAGGAGCAAACGGCGGGCTGCCAAATTACGGGAGGGCGTCAAGCTCGTTTTCCAGGTCGAGGGACTCGCCTTGGTTGAGGCGCTCGACGAGGGTGCGGACGTGCCTGCCGAAACGGTCGATATCCGTGTCGCGGATGCCCTTCTTGCCGCCGATGTGGGTCATGCCGTACTTGCGCCGGCCCTCTTCGGTGGAGAGGGTCTGCCGCATCATGTCGTACAGGGTGTCGTCGGCCATCGTGAAGCTCCAGTACTTGCCAAATGACTCGTAAAGGAGGATTCCCCAGGGCATGAGGATCGGAAATGGCGGATGAATAAAAATGTTTGGGGTGAAATAAAAAAACCCAATCTTTTTATAACCAGTTTGCTTGCCGCAAGGGATGCGGCTCTTATGGGCGTGGTTGCTGCTGGTTCCGCTGGCCTGCGCGCCCACCCCGGATGCGGAGAACAACCCAGATGGCAACGTCGGCGCGCCATGCCACGCGGACGAAGACTGCCGCACGCCAATGGACTATCTCATCCGCTCCGTCTGCCCGTACAGCTCGGCGTGCGTGGAGGGCAAGTGCGCCGTCATCTGCCCCACCGCAGGGCATGGGGCGCAGCCGCCTTCCGGCGCCAGCTATCCGAAGGCGTGCAGCGCCGATGGCGACTGCGACTGCGGCGACTATCCCCCAGAGAATCTCAAGCGATGTGCCTGCCTCAACGGGGGGTGCGCGGCGATCGTGGACTAGGCAGAGGCCTGCGGAGAGGAGGGCGCGTGCGCGGCATCCAGATAGGCCCGTGCCGCCTGCTCAAAGATGCGCGCCGCATCGGCCGGAGCGCGGTCGTCGTTGTAGCAGAAGATGTCGTAGCCGCCGTCTGTGCGCTGAACGATGAACTGCGAGTGCAGCGTGGGCCGCAACTGCAGTCGCGCCGTGTCGTTGAGCATGCTCAGCGCCACCGCGGCCAGCCAGTCGCCACCGCCTTTTGGACTGGCAATCCCATAGGCCGAGCAGAACGCCTTGTAGAGCCCGAACAGATCCTCCTCGTGGAGCGGACGCTCAAGGGAGAGGCGCATCGGCTGTGGGAAATGGGGAGAAGCACTTAAACCTTGCGCCTCTTCCCGGCGAAGCGCCTATTTTCCTGTGGCCAGGACATACCGCGCATCGGCCTGGCAGAGATGGGTGTCGTAAATCGAAGGCACGGTCTTCCCTTCCATCCGGCAAAGCCAGCATGGCGCGCCTGAGAAGACTGGATCGCGGATGAGCTCTCGCGCCCGCAGCTCATCTTCGGAGCCCAGGCCACGTGACGCGTTTTCCTGAAGAAGGGTGCTGAGTTCGGAGGTTGATGGGTCTGCCATTGCACCAGAGATGCAATACTGCCTATTATACTTTGCGCTATACAGTCGGCGTGTAGAATCCGTCGTCCTTTCTCCAAGGTAGCGTGCTACGCAAACAGAGGCACCCGCCTTGCAAATCAAGCCTTACTAGCGCTGGAAGAATAATTATTGTTTAAAATATGTATTTAGGAGGCGTCTGGTGGAGGCTGGAATCCGATACTCGCACCTTTCTGCCTCTCTTCAATTCTGTTGAGATGGATGGTAATACCCTGGTATTGCTCGGAAAGGCGGAGACAGACTTGATAGATGTTGTCGACTTTGTTTTCGACTGTCGTGACTTTGCTCTCAATGGTAGCCAATCGGTTTTCGAGCGCTCGATGCTCATGGCCCAAAGAGGTGAATTCGCGGCCGAGCTCCTGGAATTCGCCTCTGAGCCCCTGGAATTCGCGGCCGAGTCCTTGGATTTGGTCGCGCATGCCTTCGAAACGAACGGCCATGTCGTTTCGAGTTGATTCTATGAGAGTTTAATTATTTCATAGTGGGCATTCACAGTTTCCATTCGCGAATCAATGTAGTCTTTCACTTCGGGATCGACCATAGTGATGGTTTGGTGCTATATAAATTTGAAGTATGTGTTTGCAGTATTTAAATTTTTCCTTAAATTACCACTACATAGTTACAATTTAAATTTTAATATGGAAAACAGTGATGAACCAGCCATTGTTCCATCCTGCTCATGGCAGCCTAACCCTTTATTTCCAGAACAAGGGGGTAATGGTCTGAAAGTCGCTGCGTCATCGGGGTGCGCAGAATGTCGGCCCGCAAGAGCCTGGGTTTGAGGGGTTTAGAGATATACGCATAGTCGAGCCGGAGGCGAGCGAAGTGTGCCGAATCTTTGCTGATTGGCGTGGGAACGGAGTATTCAAGACCCGGATGAAACAGCCTAACAGCGTCCACAAACCCCGCGTTCTGGAACATCGCGGTCACATCGAATCGAAGGCAAGTGTCCCCAAATTTGTTGAGGCCGGCGCGTTTCATGGCTAGAAACCTGGCGCGAACATTTCTGATGTCTTTCAGGGAAAGCGAATTGAGGTCGCCCATCAGCACGGCGCGCCGGCCCGCAAGGTGTGTGCAGATGCGCCGGGCCTCCTTGATGCGCGACTCCTCGCTGCGAGGGTCCAGATGCGTGATTGAAACTGTAAGAGCACCGCGCCGAAAGGGCAAATCCGCCACAATGAGGCCGTGCCAGAAGCCGCGGGTCACTATTGACGTTCTCAGGAATTTTCGCTTTGAGAGCAGCGCCAGGTGGTAACCGGTGCGCGTACGGCAGAAGACCGCGTCCGAAAAATCGGTTGCTAGTCTGAACGACGTGAGCGTTTGCGCCGTCCAGCCGTTTAATTCGGAGAGGCCAAGCACGTCCGGCGCCCTCTTACGGACAAATCCCCGGATTTGCGCCAGGCGCACGGGGTCGCGGCATCCCTCGAAAATGTTCAAGTATAGCAGCTTCATAGCGTCGGCGTGTAGAACCCATCGTCCGAATGGTCGGGCTGCGCCGTCCCGAAGAACTCCTTGATGCGCTTCTCGAACAGCAAGGTCGTGACGAGGTTCCAGTCGGCCGGAAACGCCTTGGCGTAGCTGGGGTAGGCGTAGCGCTCGTCGAGAAAGACGATGACGCCCCGGTCTGTCTCGCTGCGGATGCAGCGGCCGGCGCACTGCAGTGCTTTGGTGATGGCTGGCAGCGTGTAGCCGAAGTCCCAGCCGTTGCCGAGCTTCTTGTCGTAGTAGCTGATGATGGCCTTGGTCTCCAGGTCGGGCCGCGCCAGGGGCAGGCCGACGATGACGACGCCGCGCAGCTCGTCGCCGGGCAGGTCGATGCCCTCCCCGAAGCTGCCGGCGATCGTCGCGAACAGGACCGCGCCAGTCGCCTTGTAGGCGCGGAACCGCGAAAGCAAGGTCTCGCGGGCCTCGCGCGACATCTCGGGCACCTCCAGAAAGCTGGGCTTCTCGGTCGTGATGTGCTTGCCGATGTCGTCGCGGAGCTGGTAGCTGGGGAAGAAGACCGCGCAGTTGCCGGGAATCGCCGAGAGGGCCGAGCTGACGAGCCCGCCAATCTCCTTGTAGGTGGCTTCGCTGCGCTGCGTGTACTTCGTGGAGGTCTTGGGGATCACCAGCGCCAGGCGGTTTTCGGGCGGGAAGGGCGAGGGGAATGTGCACTCCTCCACGTCGTCGACGCCCAGGAGCTCCCGGTACATCGCAGTCGGCGTCAGGGTGCCGGACATGAGGACGGCCGAGTGGCACTGCCGGAAAACGGAGCTGGTGACGACGCTGGGGTCCAGGCAGCGGTACGAGAGGATGAGGCGGTCCTCGCCGCGGAAGCGCTCGGCGGACACGATGCGCGTGAAGCCCGCGTCCTCCCCCTCCCAGGCGTCCAAGAATTCCGCGACGGCCGCGACCGCGGAGAGCTGCTGCTCTTCAAGGATGTGTGCGCCGGCGGATTCGAGCGCGGCCTGGAAGGCGGCGTAGGGCTGGATGCGGGCGACGGCGGACGCGAACTCGTCGCGGGACACGTAGCGCTCCCTCTCGGCGGGCAGCGCCTTCCCGTAGCCGTCCAGGATGTCCGCCAGTTCCAGGAGCTGGTGGACGAGCTCGCCGTAGCCGTACTTGTCGGCCTCGGTCCTGGCCCGCTTGACCAGGCCCAGGCTGAGGCGGGACGAGGCGAGGTCCTTGACGCGGCCGGGCAGGTTGTGGGCCTCGTCGACGATGAGGATGCAGTCGTCCAGTGTGCGGTCGATGCGCTTGAAAAACGACTCGCGGATGCTTGGCGCAAAGATGTAGGAGTAGTCCGTCACGATGGCGGCGCTCTCCTTGCCCAGGAGCATCGTGACCTCGTAGGGGCACAGCGAGAAGACGCGGCTCGAGTCCAGGACGGTCGCGGTCGTCGTGAGGGTGCGGGCCTTGAGGTCGCGCAACAATGAGAGAGTCGGGCCTGAGAGGGCCTCGCCCTTGCGGAGGTTCGAGTAGTACTCGCACCGGGTGTCCTGGCGGAGCGCCCGGCAGTAGTCGATGAACTCGCGGGGCTGGAGGCGGCCGACATTGGGCTGGAGGCACAGGTGCTTTTTTCCCACGACGTCGACGAAATGGAACGGCTCCGAAGACTTGGCGCGCATCGCGGAGAGCGTCTCCATCGCGATGAGGTGCTGGGTGTTGCGGCTCGTGACGAAGACGACGGCCTTGTTGTGGTCAAGCGCGTAGGCGAGGGCGGGGGCCGGGGCCGCGGCCGTCTTGCCAAGGCCGGTGGGGGCGTGGACGATGAGGTTGCCCTTCGTGCGGACGGCGCCCTGGACGGCGTTGAGGAAGTCGAGCTGCACTTCGCGGACCTGCGCGTGCGGGAACAGCGGGGGAAGCTCTTCAGCCATGGCGGAGGTGAGCCTGACGGGGTTTAAAAATCTGCGGGCGGAGAATCCGGAAAGGTTCCGGCTAGGCCCGGCGGAAGGGGCCGGGCCTCCTGGTTTTTTTGATGGATTCGCGGATGCGCCGCAGGGACAGGCCCATCCTGCTTACGGGGCCGCTTGGCGCTGGCTTGGTGCCGGTCCCGACGGGCGTTTTGCGCTCCGCTAATTTCTGCTCGATGAAGTGGGCGTAGTCGTGGAGGGCGAGGGGGATGTGCTTGAGCCGGTTCCCGTACGTGTTGAAGGACACCAGCACGTCAAGGGGGCGTAGCTGCTTGGGGGGCGGCGTCTCGTCCGGGTAGCCGAGGGCGAGGACGGCCTGGACCATCACAGTATCGGGAATTCCCAGCGCGGTCCGCACCCCGATCTCGTCGAAGGCCCCGATCCAGACGGCCCCAAGCCCGAGGGCGTGGGCGGCAAGCAGCATGTTCTCGACGGCAGCGGCAGCGTTCTGGGTCGAGTAGAGCTTCCCGCGGGGGCCGTAGCGCTCCTGGCAGGGGGCCGGGTCCGAGCAGACGACTATGACTGCAGGGGCGTTCGCGCAGCCCTGGCCGCCGCAGTGGTGGGGCATCTCGCGGATCTTGGCGCGGTCGGAGACGACGATGAAGCGCCAGTCCTGGAGGTTCCCAGCGCTTGGAGCGTGGGCCCCGGCCTCAAGGATGGCCACGAGCTTGTCAAACTCGATGGGCTTGGGGAGAAAGGCGTGGATTGTGCGGCGGGTCCGGATGGCCTCCA
>CAYUKJ010000034.1:0-9018 GCA_964445245.1 uncultured Methanosarcinales archaeon
TACTTCCTCTCGCAGAAGGGCCTCTACGCCTGCCGCCGCGTCAAGAAAAGCGACATGGAGAGGCTCGCCAAGGCGACGGGCGGAACGATCGTCTCGAACCTGCACGAGCTCAAGCCCGCGCACCTGGGCAGGGCGGGCCTGGTCGAGGAGATCAAGTTTGGCGACGACGCGATGACGTTCGTGCGGCGCTGCCCCCAGGCGAAGGCCGTCACGATCCTTGTGCGCGGCTCGACGCAGCACATAGTCGACGAGATCAGACGCTCCCTCGAGGACGCGCTCGGGGACCTGGGCGCCGCCCTTTCCATCGGCAAGGTCCTCGGCGGGGCCGGCGCCCCTGAGGCCGAGCTCGCCTGCCGCCTCGCCAAATACGCCGACTCGCTCTCCGGGCGCGAGCAGCTCGCGGTGCAAGCCTTTGCGCGCGCCATGGAGACGATCCCGCGCACGCTGGCCGAGAACGCGGGGCTCGACCCCATAGATGTCATGACGGAGCTGCGGGCCGCCCACGACACCGGACAGAAATTCGCGGGCATCGACGTCTTCTCCGGCAAGATTATGGACGCCTGGGCCGAGGGCGTCATCGAGCCCCTGCGCGTCAAGACGCAGGCCGTCTCGAGCGCCGCCGAGGTCGCCACGATGATCCTGCGCATCGACGACGTCATCCTGGGCGCGGAAAGCGCCCAGGGCCACAACGTCCCTCCCGGCCCAAGCGACGGATTGGGGATGTAGATTCTTTTTTCGGAATAATTGAACCGTCAAGCTTCCTTACATTCTCCCAAAAGGCAGTTCAACACTTCCAACGACCCGCAGGGTTTCGTGCACTTGCAGCAGAGTGGGCCACGGTCCCGCGACCGGGGGTCGCCCCCTGGGGGGTGGTCGCGTGGACCCGTGGCAATTTGCCGTAAGGCCATCAAACAGCGCTCATATTTGGGGGAGCTGCGTCCAGTTCGCTCTGCGCACGTAACAGCGGACTGCCGTGTCCCCGTAGGTCCCACAGAAACGCTCGGAGCGTTTCTGGGCGCACAGAGACGACGTCTCTGGCGCCCAACGGCCTTCGGCCGTTGTGGCCCCAGAAATCTTCGATTTCTGAGGGCGCAAAAGCCCCTCAGGGCTTTTGGGATCCACAACAGCATTCGGCTGTTGGGATGCCGGAAACTCTGTTTCCGAGCATCCCAGAAATCCTCTTGGATTTCTGTGGAGGGCAGGTCCCCCTCGGCATGGCTCTGTGGAAAGCGCACGATCGCTCACCCTTAAGGATGCAGCTCCCCCAAACGAAAATCCCAACGAAAAGTATATAAATGCACTTTCGGGGATGGCCCCCGAGGTGCCCATGGGCGACACATACGACCTTCTGCCGCACGAGGAAGTCCTGTTCTTGCGCCAGGAGCTCAAGCGCCTCCAGGACGAGCACGGCCTGCCCGCCCCAGACCACGACCCCCGCGCCGAGGGCAGGGACGGGCGCCGGCACCTTCCCCACCCGAAGCAGTGGTATGATGGCGACGTGGCCTCAGCCGCGGCCAATCTCCACGCGGAATTCGCCGCCGCGATGAACCGCCTCAGCATCAACATCGAGGCGCTCCTTCACCTCGTCGAAGAGGCGAAAAAAGACCTCAGGAATACCCCTGCGGAGGAGAAGCCGGCCGCCAAGCTCTACACCGACCCCAAGATCCTCGACCGCCTCAAGGCCGTCGAGGCGCAAAACCAGAAAATCGCCGAGGGCATCGTGTCGGTCGCCCACATCGTCAAGGACGCCTTCGGCAACCTCGAGCCCTACCGCGCCATCGCCGAGCGCCTCGACCGCATCGAGCTCCTCATCAACCTGCTCGGCAAGGACGGCCCCAAGGCCTCTCCGCCAGCACAGCCCCCGACCGGCGGCCCGCCACAGCTCATTTCCCCAATCAATTTCCGCGAGCAGCAATTCATCCAACTCCAAGGCAATGAGACAGAGCTTGAGCCGCCTCCCGAAGGCCCAGCCGTCGAGTCCCGGGAAGTCGGCCTCTTCGAGTCCCACAAGCTCCTCCCTTCCGAGCCCGAGCCGGCAGACAACCCCTTTCCAGCCCACGCCCTCCAAGAGGCGGCCAGGCATATGCCGGGCTACACCTTGGCGCCGCCGGCCCCGCCCAACGCGGCCCAGTTTGGCCTAATGCCGCCGCCCCTGCCGCCAAGCGCAAAGCGGTCCAAATGACGACGCCACAACAGCTTCTCACCGCGCTTGCCGACGCCTCCCGGCGCCTGGAGATGCAGCGGTTCACCGCCCCGAACAGGCCGAACCGCGCCCAAAGCGGCCAGCCAGACTTCGGCGCCCTCGCCGCCCGGCTGTCCGAGCGGCAGGAGGCCAAGGAAGTCCGGCCTGAAGCGGTTGCGAAAGTGCAGGCCGCGCACGTCCGGGAACAGAACAAAGAGGAGTTCAGAAGGGCCGCCCAGCTCCTCTCCATCGAGGCCGACATCGACGAGGCGGAGCGCGCCCTGAAAGCCCTCGCCGGCACCATCCCGACAGCTGAAAGAGCGGCCTTGCGGGACCGCCTGGAAGAGATCCGAAAAGAACTCGAAAAAGAAAAAGCGGCCTAGAGGTCCTTGGCCATGACGGTCTTGCGGTTATTGGCCTCCGCGCGCTTGACGGCCTCCTTGAGCATGGCCTGGGTCTTCTCGTTCAGCGCATCCGCAAAGTCCCCGGCGACATTGAACTTGTCCTTGGGGCTGTAGCGAGCGACCAATTCCCGGATTTTCGCTTTGACGACAATCATGTCTTCTCCCATTTTTCACACCTCCGTGAGCTTCGGGGAAAAGTCTCACGCGATTTATAAGGTTTGTGGTAGAGGCCGTGAAACCCCGAAATTTCAGGGTTTAAGGCAGTTGAGTATTATTCTATCCATATAGAATTTATTGAATTAATTAAATTTCTATACTGATAGTTTATGGGTGGGCGTACCAGAAGTGCAGGATTGTCGTTGCAGGATGACGAGTTCCCAACGCATCCTCGACCTTGTCTAAGCGCAGGAATCCGACCCGCTCGGCCTGGACCAAGTCGCCCTCTTTGAGGCCCAAAAGGCGCGGCTCGCCAAGGCCCTTGACGAGGGTATTGTCCGGAAGGCGAACCGTCACGGCGGCCAGCTTCTCGGAGACGGGCAGCCAATGCACGATCCTGTCGCCTTGGGCCTTGTATGTCGCATAGTCGAGGTCGACGAAGGACGGCTCCTTGTCGTAGTGGAAGTTGAGGCAGTCCATGAGGCGGTAGAGCTTCCCGGGCCGAAACTCGAAGAGGTCGGCCTTGCTCACATAGAACTCGTCGTGCACGGCAAGATGCCGGCCGCCACGGTGGTGCTCCGGGTGGAGGTCCAACTCGACGGACCGCTTGGGGGCGCCCCGGATCCTGACCCGCGCGGGATTCAGGACGATGAAGCAGCGGGGGCTGCGCTCGATGAGGCGCTTGTTGTGGGCGTACAGGCTCTTGAAGAGCTCGTCGGCGGACACCGTCTTGTCCGTCTGCGTCAGGCCCATGTCGGCGGCCCACCGCAGGAGGGCCTCGGCCTGGATGCCGCGCCGCGCAAAGACCTTCAGGAACGGGAGGCGGATGTCCTCCCAGCCCTCGTACTCGCCCGCCTCAATCTTCTGCCTCGTCTTCGTCTTGGAGACCTCGAGGCCGACGATGTTGATGCGGCCGATGTAGTGGTGGCGCGGCGGCGTCCACTTGAAGTGGTCGTACAGGTATTTCGCCCGCTTCTCGTTGTCCATGTGTTCCTTGGCCCGGATCGTATGGGTGACGCCCATTTCGCGGTCGTCGATGGTGACGGCGAAGTTCATGAGGGGCCAGACCCGGTATTTCGCGCCCTGGCGGGGATGGGGCTCCAGGTTGACCCGCAACGCGGGCCAGTCGCGCAGCGCCGGATTGGGGTGGCCAAGGTCCGTCTTGATCCGGACGACGGCGGCCCCCTGGGGCAGGTGCGTCAGCATCGCCTCCCAGCGCTCGATGTGGATCTCGGGGGGCTGGCCGCGGCAGGGGCAGGCCTCCTTTTTCGCCAGGAGCCCCTTGAAGTGCTCCGGGTCGCAGGTGCAGACGTAGGCGAAGCCCTCCTCGAGGGCCTTTTCGGCGTGGGCGTAGTAGAGCGCCATCCGGTCGGACTGGACGGCGACCTCAAGCGGCAGGGGGCCGGCCAGCCACT
Source organism: uncultured Methanosarcinales archaeon (assembly GCA_964445245.1). Lineage (GTDB taxonomy): Archaea > Nanobdellota > Nanobdellia > Woesearchaeales > JAHJEM01 > CAYUKJ01. Next base: position 4,158 of record CAYUKJ010000034.1, read on the forward strand.
GCGCATCATCCGGAATCTTCTGGTAGGCCTCCATCTCGATGTTCTCGGGATTCGTGTCGGCGACCCTGATGATGAGCCTCCCCCGATGCTTCTTGCAGAGGAGAATAGCCAGGCCCAAGGCGTAGGCGTGCCCGATGTGGAGGCGGCCCGACGGAGAGGGCTCAAACCGCATGACGAGGCGGCCTCCGATGTCGGGCAGGTCCAGCTCCTTTTTTGGCTTCTCGAAGACGATGGGGGGCAGGTCGCGCAGGCGCTCCTCCTGCCTCTCAGGCGGCCATGCATTGATCTCGGCGACTGCGGCCTCGACCTCGTCGCGGAGGCTTGCCAGTTCGGCCTTCTTTTCAGGGTGAAGCTGGAGAATGGTCCCGAGGACGGCCTTGAAGTCGGCCTTACCTCCGTACTTGACGGCGTTATGCAGCACGGCGCGCTCGATGTCAGCGTGGATGCCCTCCTTGTGCGTCATCGATACCGCGCAGCACGAACGCTATAAAAGGTTTACTGTGTAGATTCAGCTTCTGCCTGCCTTCCTAAGGCTAAGGCCTAGGACGAGACCGGCGGGCGTCAGGCCGCCCCTCCTTGATGTCTGCGTCAAGCGCCTCCCAGAGCTTGGAGACCTCCTGCTTTTCCGCCTCGCTGATCACGTCCGTGTTCTTTTCGCATATGACGGACACGCTGCCCATTGTGCCACCTGCACAGCACGGCTTAGAAGAGGTATCCAAGGATATATCCTTTCCGGCCTATCCAGAGAGGATTCAGCTCCAAAGCCCCCCTAAAAGGAACCTTTATAAACGAGGGGGTGACTCGTGGCCCCGTTGGGCTGGTAGTTAAACCTGGTATAACGCGCCGGTGGCATCGGCGAGGCTCCGGGTTCAAATCCCGGCCAGTCCACTTCTTTTGGTCCATGTAGCGCGCTGCGGTTTGGGATAACTGGCCGGGATTTGACCATCGGACTCTTGGCGCATTAACCGTTATTGGCGAGTCCTCAATTTCAAATCCCGGCCAGTCCATTTCAACCAGTCCATTTCGACATTTCTGGTATTGGTGCAGAAAATTCGCATTAACTTTAAAAAACCCGCTCTGAGAAACGCCCCGTGGCAGAACTCAAACGCACGCTCGGCCTGGGGACTCTCACGGCCCTGAGCATCACGGCGATGATCGGGACGGGCCTGTTTTTCGGGTCGTCCCTTGCGGCCAAGTACGCCGGGCCCGCTTCCATCCTGGCCTGGGTCTTCTTGGCCCTGCTGTCGGTCTATATGGCGGCCTGCTTCGGCGAGCTGGTCAGCATGTACCCGGCTGCGGGAGGGGTCTACGAGTTCGCGAAGCGCGCCTACGGCCGCTTCCCGTCCTTTCTCATCGGCTGGATCACCTGGGTCGTAGGGAACATCACCGTCGCGCTCCTCATCGTCGCGGCCCTCAACTACCTCATCCCCGATGACTTCTCGGTCCCCGGCCAGCCCCTCCTCTCCTCAGGCCTCATCAAGATCGGGCTGGCGGTCCTCCTCATCATCGTCCTCAACGCGATCGCGTACCGGGGCATCGAGGCCAGCTCCGTCCTCCTCAACATCTTCGCCGTCATCGGGATACTCAGCATCGTCGCCCTCGTCATCCCCGGCCTGTTCCACGTGGACATGGACAACTTCGGTCACTTCTGGAAGAATCCGAATCCAATCGAGTCCACCGTCCTCCTCTTCGTCGCGCTATTTTTCATCCTCGAATCATACTTCGGATGGGAGGCCGCCACGTTCCTCTCCGAAGAGACGAAAAACCCCTCCGCCGTCATCCCCAAGGCCCTCCTGCTCGCTACGGTCGGCGTCGCCGTCCTCGGCACGCTCTTCGCCTTCATCACAATCGGGGTCTTGGGGGAGAAGACGCTCGTCTCAGCCGAACTGCCCGTCAACGTCCTAGGCTCGCAGCTGTACCCCGCCTCGTTCGGGCCTGCCCTCCACATCGCGATATTCCTCGCCCTCCTGGGATCGGCGGCCGGTGGCATCGTCTCGACGCCGCGCCTCCTGGCCGCGCTCGCCCGGGACAAGCTCTTCATCGACAGCCTCGCAGAGATCCACCCCAAGCACAACACGCCCGGCAACGCCATAATCTTCCAGACAGTCATCTCGGTCATCGTCGTCCTCATCGCCTACGCAGAGTACAAGGGCATCCTGAGCTTCCTCGTCCCGCTCGCGCTGGTCATGTACATCTCGGTCCTCCTCGCGGTCCCCATCCTGCGGCGCCGCGAGCCGGCCATTGCGCGGCCGTTCCGCGCGCCCCTTGGCACCGTCCTGCCTTTCTTCGTCTCCCTCATCTACGTCCTGGTCATCGTCCTGTGGTTCCTCAACACCTTCTCGCCCCTCACCTACCTGCAGCTGGTCGCCGCCTTCATGCTCGCCGCCGTCCCGATATACCTGGTCCTCATGTTCTACTACGACCCCGACTTCATCGTCAGCTTCCACAACCAGTTCGCCCGCTACTCGCTGCGCTTCGAAGGGCTTCTGCTGCCAGACAGAGTCAAGAAGCTCGTCTTCGAGCACCTCAAGGACCTCTCGCGGGCCACGGTCCTCGAGTACGGCTGCGGCGTCGGCACGCTCACGACGCAATTGGCCTACCGCGTCGGGCCCGAAGGCCGGGTCTTCGCCACCGACCTCTCCACCAAGAGCATCCGGATCGCGCAGTCCCGCATAAAGCAGCTGGGCTTTGACAACGTCGTCTTCATCCACGACATCCACCAGGTCAGCCGCGTCCACCACGAGGTCCCCAAAGTCGACGCCATCGTCTCCGTCGGGATGCTCGGATTTCTGCAGGACATCAAGCGCATCCTCGACCACATGAACCACATCCTCCCCGACGGCGCCCGCCTCATCTTCGTCGAGTACACCGACCTCTTCAAGATTGTCCCCAAGGTCAGCTGGCTAAACCACCCGGAGCGCCTCGTCGAGATCTTCCGCCAGTCCGGCTTCGCCGTCAAGGTCGAGAAGATCAAGGGCCCCTTCTGGAACTTCCTCATCGTCTACGGCATCAAGTCCAAGGAGGACGTGCCCTTTGTCTAGTGCGGGAGCCGTTTCCTGATATCCAGGGCCAATACTCACTTCGAGAAGGGGCAATTGGCCTTCTGGAGGATAATTCCTGCCGCACAGGGAAGCGGCCGCTGCTCGCTTAAGTGTTGTTTGGCAAAACCACGATCATCGAAAAAGTTCCTTTAGAAAGTACAGCGGGTTTTTTATAAAATACGAGGTGTCATATAAGCAATTTGACAAGCAGATTTTTTTGCATTTACTCAATTTATTTTCCCTCACGCTGGAGATTTTTTTGTAGTAATCCCGGTCAACATCAAAGATGCTCAAGCCCTCGGCAGGCAACCCCGCGCAAATCTGGAATTGCCCATCAGAGTCCACTGAGAAGTAGTATTCTCCAGCGCAACAGTACCAGTTTAGATTTCCTTTTATGAATTTCTTGATATCGTCAAAGTACTGCATTGGTTCGATGATGTTATAGCCGCTTTTCTTCATTTTCTTAATCTTCCCGATGACGGCATAGAGTCTCTTTTTTTCCTCGTCTGTTCTAAAGAACAAGCTATCGTCCTGTTCCATGTCATTGTATGTGTTTTTGATGATGTACCCTACAGATATGGGGATTTTGTAAGTGTCGATTAATTTTATCGTTTCAATTGCAGAGTCAACGTTTTTATTTGTCAATACCATGTTGACATTGATCTCAAATCCGAACTTTTTTCTCATGCCAATCAGATTATTTAGCACTTCCTTGCTTCTGCCGTAATACTTTTTTGAGTCATCGAATTCGAAAACCGAGTCAACGGAAAGGTTGATGACATCTATTCCTGCATTGCCGAGCTTTTCTATGTATTCCTTGGTCAGCAAAACGCCGTTTGTTGACATATGGGTCATTATCCCCTTTTTATTTGCGTATTCCACAAGGTTGACAAAATAACTTTTGACGGTGGGTTCTCCGCCGAAGAACGAGATGAGTCTGCAGCCTAGATACTCCAAATGGTCGATAATTTTTTTGAGCTGTTCCTCGTTCAAGTCAGGTTTTTTTTGGTCCCTCACAAAACAGTATTTGCACGCCAAATTGCACTTTCTTGTGACATACAGATGCGTCCACAATGGAATGGGCCTGAATTTGGATTTAATGTATGCGGGAAGCATTATTCTGCAGAACTTCAGCGATTTTTTAACCGTGTAAAGCCGCACGGGGGCTGTTTTTTCATGTGCCTAATAAGCTTATCGGCACCCCCGCCCAGTCGCCGACTTGGAGAATCCTCTCCTCATTTTTTCCGGTGATGTGCGTAACGAAATCTTTATCAACAGCGCTGCCCTCCTGTCCCGCAATGGCGCGCGACACCGCCCCCAAACCCAAGGCGGATTCGGCCAAGGACTGCATCTTCTGCCGCATCGTCAAGGGCAGCATTCCCTCCATGAAGGTCTACGAGGACGAGGACGTCCTTGCCTTTTTGGACATCTACCCCATTGCCAAGGGCCACACGCTCGTCATCCCCAAGGCCCACTATCCCGACCTCCCCAGCACCCCCAAGCCCGTCTGGGCCAAGGCCATGGGCGTCGTCCAAGACCTCACCCCCAAAATCAGGGACGCGATGGTGGCCGACGCCGCCAATGTCGGCATCAACGTCGGCCGCGTCGCCGGCCAAGCCGTCTTCCATGTCCACGCCCACATCATCCCGCGCTGGGAGGGCGACGGCCTCAAGCACTGGCCCAACGGCCAGTACGGGAAAAACGAGATCGTCGAGGTCCAGGAGAAGATCGCGAAGGCGGTGGGCTATCCAGGTTAGGGGAGCCGAACTTCTTGCGTTAATCGTCTCGTCACCTACGCTCGGTCCCACATACCTCCCCAT
>CAYUKJ010000035.1:0-1224 GCA_964445245.1 uncultured Methanosarcinales archaeon
TATCTTGCCGCTTGGCCGATTGACGCGGGAGTCACCAAGGCAGCTGTCCCCGCCCCGCCCCGGCGTATCAGGGGTCCGGCCTTCAACCTGAGCACCTCGCGCGTCAGCGCATTCCGCTCCGTCACCGTCTTCATGCGCGTCCCCCTCGACTGGCTGGTGGAGGAGGACCTCAACCGCTCTACGCTACGCATCGAGCGCTACAACATAACATGGATACCGCTTCGCACGAACGAGTTTGCGGCACCGGGCGCCCCCGACGTGCGCTGCACCGGCGTCCTCTGCACGATCGGCAAGGCGTTCTTCCGCCTCCTCCTCCCCGACGAATACGCCTATTTCTCGGCGGCCGCCCCGCAGCCCGGCATCTTCGCCGTCACCGGCCTGCAGAGCTCCCAGCCCCCCCCACCCCCAACCGAAGACCTCCCCGCCCCGGTCCTGCCGCCGCCGGAACTGCCACCTGCGGCTGGGCCTGCGACCGAAACCCCCGCTGTCCCCCTCACGGACGAGGAGGTCCGGTCCTACCAGAACTACTACATCTTGACGGGCCTTGTGGCAGTCGTCTTGGCGGCCTTCCTCGTCGTCTTGCTCCTGCGGCACGTCCACCACAAAGCCACCGGCGCAGGCGACGTCCCCAGCACAAGCCTCCTGGCCCTCACTGAATGGATCACGAAGTGCCGGGCGGCCGGCTTCACCGACCCCCAGATCCGCACCAAACTGAGCAGTGTAGGCTGGCTCGACGAGCTCTTGGATCACTATTTAAGCCATTAGGCTCCGTAGGCTTTAGTGAAAATCTCGCTATGCTCGGGGCTGCTGGGCTGCTCGTCGTCGTGCTGTCGCAGCCGTGAGGCACCCATCCCCGTAGGGGGCCACCCCCTGGCTGCAGCGCAGTCGCACCGGGACACGGCCCTTAAGCCCAGCAGCCCACATTTTCACCAAAGCCAGCTCCGTTTTCATGCCTTTTCCCCCCGAACTTGACCTTCTGGTCCTCCACCCCCAGCTCCTGGAAGCCCCTAAACAATAATGTTTATAAGGGACGGGGGGGCAAAGAACCGAATGAGGCTGGCGGGACAAACCCTCATTCTCTTCCTGCTCCTAGCCCTGCTCCTCGCCCTAGCTGGCTGCCAAGGTCCACCTACAGGGAAAGCCCATACTGCCATGGGGGGCGCCTCCGGCTGCACGGTCCCTTCCACCGACCCCTCCACGATCCAGCGGACGTTCGTCGCCGGC
>CAYUKJ010000035.1:1234-8929 GCA_964445245.1 uncultured Methanosarcinales archaeon
ATTGTTGACCTTCGGGGGAACCTGGTCGCCCCCGACAATGTCCGGGGATCCCTTCTCGTCTTCAATGGGACTACCGGAGCCTTTGTCCGGCAAATTCGGGACAGCGGCAGTCTGAACTTCGACGACCCTGAGCACCTGGCGCTTGGGCCTGACGGCAAGATCTACGTGAGCGACGCAGGGAATACCCGCGTCGTCATCCTGAACGCGGACTACACGTTCTTCCGGCGCTTCGGTTCCTCCGGCACCGGCAACGGCCAATTCGAGTTCCCCGAGGGCATCGCCGTCGACGCCAACGGCGACATCTACGTGGCCGACCAGGACCGCAACGACATCCAGCGATTCTCCAGCGCCGGAACTTTCATCTCCCGGCCCATCGCGGGCCTGGCCAACCCCGAGTACCTCTACATCGACCGGACGGCCCGCGAGCTCTTCGTGTCCGTCGACACCGAGGTCCGCCGCTATTCCCTGACGAACTTCGCCTTCCTCGGCAGCATCGGGCGGGGGCGCTTCGCCGGCGAGCCGGAGGGCATCGCCGTCGACAAGAACGGCCGCGTCTACGTCGCCGACGAGGACGCCGGCAAAATCCTCATCTTCACCCGCACCAACACCTACTTGCACTCGTTCCGCATCGGCGGCACGACCGTCGACCGGCCGGACGGGATCGCCTACGACGCAGCCCGGAACCTCTTCGTCCTCACCAACGACGCCACCGACAACGAGAAGATCGTCGCCGTGTCCGCCTCGGCCGTCGAGGCCATCACGTGGTGCCCCTGCGTGGACGCAGATAACGACACCTTCTACCCGGACGCGGGCTGCGCCCCAAGCGGGGACTGCGACGACAACAACAGCGCAGTCAATCCCGGCGCCGTGGAGGCCTGCAACAACATCGACGACGACTGCGACGGGTCGCGCGACGAGGGCATCGCGCCGCGCCAGTGCGGCACCACCGACGTCGGCCCCTGCCAGTTCGGCACCCAGGCCTGCGGCGCCGGCGTCTGGGGCAACTGCGCCGGCGCCATCGAGCCCACTCCTGAGATCTGCGGCAACGGCATTGACGAGGACTGTTCCGGGGCCGACCTACCCTGTCCCGCGCAATGCGTGACCGACGCCGACGGGGACGGCTACAAGGCGGAGGCCGGCTGCCCCAGCCGCGACTGCGATGACGCCGACAACGCGACCCATCCGGGCGCCGTCGAGCGGTGCGGCAACGCCCGCGACGATGACTGCGACTCGCAGGTGGACGAGGCCGGCTGCTGCACGCCCGCCCCTGAGATCTGCGACGGGGCCGACAATGACTGCAACGGCGTCGTCGACAACGGCTGCCCAGGCGCCTGCGCGACGGACGCGGACGGGGACGGCTTCAAGAGCGACGCCGCCTGCGCCCCCGCCCTCAAGGACTGCGACGACGCCAACCCTGCCGTCCATCCCGGGGCGCCGGAGAACTGCAGCAACCTAATGGACGACGACTGCGACGGCACGATCAACGAGGACTGCGGGCCATGCGCGGCCCCCGACTGCCTCTGGTGCGGCGGGGTCGGCTGCCCCGGCTGCGGCGGCGCGAACTGCACGACGTGCCGGGGCGCCGGCTGCCCCAGCTGCGAAGGACACGACTGCACCACCTGCCTCGGGGCGGACTGCCCAATCTGCGAAGGCCCGGACTGCGCGACATGCACCGGCCCCGACTGCCCCAACTGCGGCGGCCCCGACTGCACGACCTGCACCGGCGCCGACTGCCCCAACTGCACGACCTCCTCCTGCGCAATCTGCCAGGGCGTGGACTGCCCCCCCTGCTTGCCTTTCTGGTCCTGCACCGAATGGAGCGTCTGCCAAAACGACGCCGAGACGCGGACCTGCACTGACGCCAACGCCTGCAACATGACCCAAGGCAGGCCCCTCGAATCCCGCAGCTGCGGCCAGGGCGGCGGAGGCGGAGGAGGAGGGGGAGGAGGAGGAAGGGGAGGTGGAAGAAGAGGAGGCGGAGGCGGCGGGGGCAGCTCGTTTTTTATCCGAGAGCGCAGCACCCTTGTCGAGTTTGACTCCGACCTCTACCAGGCCCTCTTCAAATACAAGAGCCTGCGCCCCATCACCGCTCAAGTGAAACCCGGCAAGCCCTCCGCGCTGCCCTCCGGCACCGTCTACCAATACTATGACCTCACCACCTCCAAGGTCGACCTGCTGTCCGCCACCCTCTATTTCCGGGTTCCGTCCGACTGGCTGGACGAGCACGACCTAGACGCCGCCAACGTCGCCCTGCAGCGCTACGACGGGGGCTGGACGGCCCTTGTGACGCAACAGCTGCTGCCTTCCACGCCGCTGGGGCAGGCCACCGCCGTCGTCTGCACCGGCATGCTCTGCGCCTTCGGCAAGGCGATTTTCCAGCTCCTCTCGCCGCCGTCCTATAGCTATTATTCCAGCGTCGCGCCGGGAACCGGCCTCTTCGCTGTTACGGCGACCACCTCCGCGCCCCCGCCCGTCGAGCCGGGTCCCCCAATCACGGTCGAGCAGCCGCTTCCTCAGTCTCCTCCACCCCAAGAACCGGCCACGCCTGAAACCTCCCAGCCGCCGCCTCCTGAAGAAGAGGGCTTTCGCCAACTCTTCATCCTCTCCGGGCTCCTCGGGGGCCTGGTCCTCCTGCTCCTGGTCGCCTTCCTCGTCAAGCACTTCTCGGCCGCCCGCCCCGCCGGGCTCCTGGCGGATGTGCCCGGCGACAAGCTGTTGACCCTCACCGAATGGATCACGAAGTGCCGGGCTGCCGGCTTTCCCGACGCCCAGATCCGGCAGAAGTTGCGGGGGGCCGGCTGGATCGACGAGGTCCTCGACGCCTATCTGCGCCGATAAACCCGCACCTTTTTATTTGGCGGCCCGGTTCGTCCCTTCACATGCCTCCCCTCTTGGAGCGATACGCTGACCTGGGCGCCCGATTCGACCCTGAGGCGGTCGCTGTCCCGCCCGTCCTGCGCATCAACACGCTCAAGGCTGGCGAGGCGGCGCTTGTGGGGCGCCTCCGCGGCCAGGGCGTCACGCTCCGCAAGCATCCTCACCTTCCGCTCGCCTACGAATACGAGGCCCCCTTCTCGCTTGGGGCCACGCCCGAATACCTCCTCGGCTATTATTACCTGCAGGAGGCGGCTTCGCAACTGCCGGTGCTCGTGCTTGACCCGCAGCCTGGCGAGACGGTCCTGGACATGTGCGCGGCGCCCGGCTCCAAGACGACGCAGATGGCTGCCTTGATGCGCAACGAGGGCGTCATCGTGGCTCTCGACGAGAACGCCCAGCGGCTGCGCGCGCTCGCACTCAACCTGGCCCGGTGCGGCGTCACTAACACGCTCGCCTACAAGAAGGACGCGCGCTTCGCCTTCGACTTCGGGCAGCGCTTCTCCAAGATCCTGCTGGACGCGCCCTGCACCGGCAACTTCGTCGTCGAGCCCCGCTTCTTCGAAATCAAGGACCTGGAGGGTGTCGGGGCCAATGCCCGCCGCCAAAAGGAGCTCCTCAAGGCCGCCCACAAATGCCTGGCCCCCGGCGGCATCATCGTCTACAGCACCTGCAGCCTGGAGCCCGAAGAGAACGAGCTCAACGTCGCGTGGCTGCTCGGGAAATTCCCGGATTTTCGGCTTGAACCAGTCGAGATTTCGGTGGGCGATCCCGGCCTCACCGAAGTGTTCGGCCAGCGGCTGCCCGATGAAATAAAATATACTCGGCGTCTGTGGCCACACAAGACGAGGACGCAGGGATTCTATATTGCAAAGATTAAGAAAGTATCGTGAATAATGTCTAGATGCCAATTCTTGTCTTGAAAAAACCACGGGACAGGCCAGCCACCCCGTAAGGGTCCATCTCTGGCTGGCGACCCGTAGATCGAGTGCATGCCTTGCGCTTCCATCCCAAGACGGAGAGGAGTGCCATTGAATGCACAAGTAACATTTAAAAACTGCTTACAGTTGCCCTCTCCCATGCTCCTTGTCACCGGCGCCACGGGCCTGGTTGGCACGTCCGTGGTCAAACTGCTCCATGAACGCGGCCACGACGTCCGCGTCACGATCCGTGAAAAGAGCAACTACCAGGACATCACCGAGTACATCCAGGAATACAAGTATGCGAATCTGCTGGAGCCCGCGCAATTGAAGGCCGCCTGCGAGGGCTGCGACACCGTCATCCACTGCGCCGTCGCCCTGCCGTCCGAGGGCCGCCTCTGGGAGACGAACGTCCTTGGCACGAAGAACCTCGTGGAGGCAGCCAAGAAGGCGGGTGTGCGGCGCTTCATCTTCGTCAGCTCGGTCGCGGCTGTGCGCGACCCAGACACGCTCTACGGCAAAAGCAAGGCCGAGGGCGAGCGCTTCGTCATGGCCAGCGGCCTGGACTGGACGATCATCCGGCCCCCCTACATCCTGGGCCCAAAGTCCCGGACCTTCCAGAAGTCGGTGCGCCTCCTGAAGAGCTGGCTGCCCCTGCCCTTCCCCGGAGACGGCAAGAACACGGTCCGGCCCATCTACGTCGGCGATGTGGCCGCCACAATCGTGGCGTGCCTCGAGAACCAGAAGACGGTCGGGCGGGCCTACATCATCGCGGGCCCCGACACGGTCACGATGGACAAGCACATCCGGCTCGTCATGAAGGAGCTGGGCGTCAAGCGGCCCATCCTGCACGTGCCCGCCTGGCTCATGATGGCCGGCGCTTATGCGGTCTCGTGGCTGCCTAAGCCCCCGGTCTCTGTCAACCACATCCGCAGCGTCACGCGCAACGCCCTCGCCACCGTCGATGACATGGAAAAGGAATTGGGGCTCAAGTTCACGCCCCTCAAGGAGGCGATCCGGCTGAGTGTGCACGGCGGAGGAGGCGCGTGATGGCCCGGATAGAAAGCTGGGTCCTCTTCTCCGGCCTCACCCTCCTAGCGTGGGGATTCTGGGCCTTCTTCCCCAAACTGGCTGTCGCCCACATCAGCCCGCGGAGCGCCCTTGTCTGGGACGTCGTCGGAGGCGCGCTGGTCGGCATCGGCATGCTCTTCTTCCTGCGCTTCCGCCCTGAGACGCAGCTGCCGGCGTCCTATTTGGGATCCTGACGGGCATCGCCGGCCTGCTGGGCGCGCTCTTCTTCCTGTTCGCCGTCCGAGACGGCAAGGCCGCCGTCGTCGTGACGCTCACGGCGCTCTACCCGCTCATCACCGTCCTCCTCTCTTTTCTCATCCTGCACGAGACCGTGACGCTTCGGCAGGGCATCGGGATGCTGCTTGCGCTTGCCGCCATCGTGCTGATGGCGGCCTAGCCGCCTGACCGCCCCTTGTCTTCCTGCGCACGTGCGGCAGAGTCGGTTGACGCCAGAACCAGCTCGAGTGGCGGCAGCTCGTCCCGCGAGGGTCCATGCTGCAGGATGTCGGCCTCCCACTCCGGATGGCGTTCTATGAGCGCGTAGAAGTCAAGGAGGTAGCCAAGGGGATAGAGTTTCCCTTTGTAGCCGACAGGGGCCATGTCCGGATCCCGCAGGAGCTGCCGGCTTGCCCACATGTCAGGGAAGCCCCGCAATTGGCTCGGCAGGAAATGCTCCCGGAGGGGCTTGGCTTCCTTGGCTTCGTAGTCCAAGCGGAACCGATAGTTCTCGAACATCCCCGTGGCCTCAGAAAGGAAAAGGTGGACAGCTTCCCCGGTTTCCCGCGCAGAAACGCAGTACCGCCGGGGACGTGGGCACGCTTAACTTCCGAGTTCGAAATGGGATCGGGTGTGGCCGCGCCACTGTGACCGTCCAGGTCCGAGAACACGATGTGTCTTTATAAACATTTCTGCGGCCAAAGCTTGAAAAATGGCCGCGTCCTTTCCCCAACACGCCCCATGGCGATTCTGCCCTCTCTCGGCCCAGCCGGGTCATTGGCCTTGAAGGCCCTCACCGTCCTGGCGTATGCGGCGGCCTTCCTTGTCGTGTACGCCGCCCTCTCGTTTTTGCTCCACATCCATCCCCTTCGCGTGCGCAGCCACACCACGCCCGGGGACTTGGGATTGGCCTATGAGGACGTCCGGTTCCTGACGGCCGATGGGGTGCGGTTGGCAGGCTGGTGGATCCCGGCCTCGAACGCGACCGGCACCATCATCATCGGCCACGGGTACCCCTTCGACAAGGGGAACGTCCTCCCCGCGTATCGCTTCTTGCATCCCCGCTTCAACCTTCTGTTCTACGACCACAGAAGCTTCGGGAAAAGCGGGGGGCATTTCACGACGGCCGGGGCCCGCGAAGCCCGCGACGTGGAGGCCGCCAAAACATACGTCCAGACCCGCCTGGGCGGGGTGCATCCCATCGGCTTTCTCGGATTCTCGCTGAGCGCCGCCGCGATGCTGCAAAGCGATCTGACCGGCGTGCGGGCGCTTGTTGCCGACTCAAGCTACGCCAATCTCGCGGACCTCATGCAAAGCTCGTTCCCCTTCCTTCCTGGGCCGCTCGCCCGCTTCGTCGTCGGCATCGAGCGCGGCCTTGCCCGGCTGTTTTTCGGCTTTGACCCCGCCCGCGTCCGGCCCGACCTGGCCGCGGCGCGCCTCGCCGTTCCGACGCTCCTCATCCACGGCGCCAAGGACACCCAAATCCCCACCGCACACAGCCGGGCCATCTTTTCCCACGCGCCCAAAGACCTTGTGACCCTGTGGATCGTCGAGGGCGCAGACCATGGGGCGGCCCACCATGCGAGGCCGGAAGAGTACGAGGAGCGCGTCATGGCGTTCTTCTCCGAACACCTTAGCGGGCCCTCCCCCGAGAAAAACCAGAAGCCATTTAAACCCCGTCTGAAGCCTCCACGTCCATGAATCTCGCCTTTTTCGGGACCGGCTACGTCGGCCTCGTCACCGGCACTTGTTTTGCAGAGCTTGGCCACCATGTGACCTGCCTGGACATCGACGGCGGCAAGATCGCGAGCCTTCGGCATGGGCATGTACCGATCTTCGAGCCAGGCCTCCCCGAGATGGTGGCCCGCAATGTGCAGGAAGGCCGCCTCCACTTCTCCACCGACGCGAAGGCCGCCATACTGCACGCAGAAATCCTCTTCATCGCCGTCGGCACTCCCAGCACGCCGTCAGGCAAGGCCGACCTGCGCGCCGTCCTCGCCGTGGCGCACACGATCGGGCGGCACCTTGACGCCTACAAGGTCATCGTCAACAAGAGCACCGTCCCCGTCGGGACCGCCGAGCTGGTCCGGCGGACGATCGCGCAGCACTACGACGGCGGCTTCGATGTTGTCAGCAACCCCGAGTTCCTGCGCGAAGGCGCCGCCGTCAAGGACTTCCTCAACCCAGACCGCGTCGTCATCGGCAGCGCAAGCCCCAAGGCGACTGAGTTCATGCGCAGCCTCTACAAGGATATCGAGCGCCCCGACCGCCCGGTCTTCGTCACGGACCCCCGGAGCGCGGAGCTCATCAAGTACGCCAGCAACGCTTTTCTCGCCACAAAGATCTCGTTCATCAACGAGCTGGCCCGCTATGCGGCCGCCGTCGGCGCCGACATCAAGGACGTCGCGGCCGGCATGGGGCTGGACCACCGCATCGGGCCCCGCTTTCTGCAGGCCGGCCTGGGCTTTGGGGGCAGCTGCTTTCCCAAGGACCTGCGGGCCCTCATCCACGACGCCGCCGCGCGCAAGACCCCGACGCCGCTGCTGTCCGCCGCCCTCTCCGTCAACGCCCGCCAAAAGCTCTACTTTGTCGGCCGCCTCCAGCACCACCTCAA
>CAYUKJ010000036.1:0-8647 GCA_964445245.1 uncultured Methanosarcinales archaeon
GCCCTGGCCGGCATTGAGCCCGCAGCTGATGCAGGTCAACCCCGAAGCGAACAAGCTGTCGATGGCCGTCTCAAGGGCGCTTTGATCCGTGGTCAAGCCCAAATCCAGTGACCCGCCCGTCGCGAAGGAGGCCAGGCCCGCCCGGTCGTCGCCCAGGTCCAGCAGGCCCACGAACGTCTTGGAGGCATTCTTCGCCTTGCCGATGCGGTCGTCTATCGTCATGGAACCCGAGCGGTCAATGACGAGCATCACGTCCGCGTTGGGGCAGTCTTGAGCCTGCGCCAAAACGGCGTTCGGCACAATGATGATCACGATTAAAACCATTAATGCATAAATCCGCAGTTTCATTGTTTCACCATTTGCGATCTGCCCCCCGGACGCCTCCTTTAAATGTTTTGCCTTCGGACCGGGCCACGTTTCACTGCTGAGCAGAGGTGATCCGAGTCCGGCGGGAGGGGCCGCGGGCACTTGAGGAGGGGGGCCTTCCCAATCCGGAAATGACCGTCGTAGTCGAGACGTGGCTTGAAATGTTTAAAGCTGGTTACACAGCAGGCATTGCTGATGCTTTCTAGCGGGGGAAACCGCTATAGGATATTGGTCTATGGCGTAGTCAGGATGGCTCCGGACTGCATTCTCAAGGACCTGGAAAAGTTGCTTGGCCAGCTCGCAGCTGCGCCTCGGACCCAGAAGCCGGAATCCGTGCCCTTGCCTGCCCCTCGAAGGAAAACCTTTAAGAATCGCAGTTAGAATCCGCTCGTATCGAATTGCTGGAGCGTGATGTAATGAGCAGGCCCCTGGTCGTTCTTTCTACTGTCCTGCTGCTCGTCCTGCAGGCTGTGGCCGTTTCGGCGCTGACCGAGGACGAGGCCAAGCAGGCGTGGCGCGAAGCCAAGCGCGTCAGCGCGGAGAAACAGGCGCTCCACCGCGATGCCAAAGTGGAGTTCGCCGGGAACAAAAGCGATGAGAACCGGCAGGCTGTCGTGGACACCGGGAAGGCCGTCCTCAATGCCGCCCTTGACGAGGCAGAGGCGTGGCTTGTCTGGAAGCGCGTCGAGTCGGACAACAACCCGGACATCCCTGAGGACCTCAAGGCCGCCATCCGGGCCGATGTCGAAACGAACATCGGCAAGGTCGCCGGGCTGCGCGCGGATGTGGCGGCGGTCACGAACCAAGTGCAGCTTGGCGTCGTCTTCCTCAAGATGGTCGGCAAGTACGGGGAGCTCGTCACCGACGTGGCGCGCGATGCGGGAAAGATCCTCGTCCACATCGGAAATACCTGGCTGGCCACCGCCGAAGACTACGAGGCAAAGCTGCGGCAGGAGGCCGAAAAGATGGAGAACAACGGGGAAGTCCTGGCCAAGCTGGACGCCGCCAAGTCGTCGCTGGCCGAGGCCAGGAGCAACGTGGGCAAGGCGGAGGCCTCATACAACCAGGTTGTCCTGCCGGGCACGCCGCTCATCAAGTTTGCCGAGGGCAACGGCTATATGAGGGTGGCGCGCACCAACCTCCTATCCGCGCTTGCCAGCCTCCAACAAGCGTATGACCTGATGATGCGAGGTGGCTAAGATGAACAGACTCCGTTTGGTTTTCGCCTTGCTTTTGACACTGCTTGTCGTGCTGGGGTGCGCGCCAGGCCCAGGCCCGGGGACGGGACACCCGCTGCTCCGCCTGCCGCTGCGCCAACCGCCCCTGAGCCAACGCCGCCCGAAGTGCAGCCTCCCTCGCCTCCGCCTGCCCCGGTTCATTCGGCGCAGCCTCCGCAAGAGGCTTCCGCAGTCTCGCAGGCCGATCTCGACAACCTCAAGGCCGGCATCGCAGGGATAAACCCTGAGGACCTGGGCGGGCTGTCGAGCAGCTAGACGCAAAGAGAACCGCAGGAAACAGCAGGAGAAGGGTTTCACGGGACCCGCCTGGGCCGCTAACGCGCCAGGCGGGGACGCCGCCCTCCTGTCTCAGTTAATCTTGACCCACTGCGCGGCGCCCATGGGATCGTGCTCGATAATCTGGTCCAGCATACCGCCGCTCTGCCTGTTGCCGCCAAAGCAGTATGCGCGGTCCGTTTGTGAATCACGGGCGCACGCCAGGCCCCATCTTACATCGGGCAGCGGTTCCGGGCGGGTCAGCAGTGAGTCGGCGACCGGGTCATACTCGATCACGTCGTCCACGTTTGGCGAATATCCGCCGTAGCAGTAAATCTTGTCGCTTGCAAAGCCGCCGGCGCAGGCGATGGAGTACCGCGGTGAGGGCATGACGGCCGCCACGTTAGCGGCGGCCCCGGTTGATGGGTCGAATTCGACGATGCTTGTAATGCCAGTAACGGAACCGAAGCAATAGATGCTGTGGTTCGACGGCCTTTCTGCACAGCCATGCCAGCTTCTGGGAGCTGGAAGAGTCGCCGGCAGCAGAACAGCCGTGTCAGTGGCCGGATCATAAGAGACTATCTGTGCCGTGATGTCTCCTACTGTGTTGCCGCCGAGGCAATAGAAGACGTGGGTGAGAGAGTTCTCCACACACGCGAGCAGGAATATTGCGGACGGCAACGTGGCGGCCTTGACGACAAGCGAGTCGGCTGCCGGATTGTACTCGAGAATGCGGTCATCGAGGCCTCCTAGGCCATTCCCTCCGCCAAAGCAGTAGATCTTGTGTGTCTGTGAGTTCTCAGCGCAAGCGTGCCGATACCGGCCGTCAGGAACAGTGGCCCCTTTGACCACAATCGTATCGTTGGCAGGGGTATACTCGAGGATCTGACTAAAGACGCTGCCATACACTCCACCAAAGCAGTAGATTCTGTGCGTTGACGAGTCCTCAGCGCAGGCCATATTCTCCCGGGCCGAAGGCAGATGCGCTCCCATGACGTTAACGGTACCCAATCCCATCGACTGGCACACTTCGAGCGTGTCTGTCGTGTTGTACGCCTGGGTCTTGGTGAACCAGAGCGTGCCACGCAAGGCGTTCGTGCAGGCCGGCTTTGTGCCTTCGCTGCTGAGCCGCACGCCGCCAGCCACGTCCAGCTTGGCAGCAGGTGAGGCCGTGCCGATGCCGACATTGCCACCCACTTCCGTCACGATGGAATCAGCGATGGCATCGACTGCGGTGAACTTCGCCAGCGATCCAGGAGTGCCGCTTCCGCCGATGCCGCTTGCCGGGGCTTCACAGGTCAAGGCGCTGCCAAGGCCGGTGACGAACTGGCCGCTTGGGCATGCTGGCGGAAAGCCCCAGAGGCGGGCCCACGGGACGGTGCCGCCTAGGAGGCTGCCGCTCCACATGATGTCTCCGACGATGTCAAGCTTTGCTGCGGGCGCGGCCGTGCCGATGCCGACGGCCGGCTCAAGGGTGTAGAGGCCGCCTGGTCCGACAAGCCAGCTTTTGTACTCGGGGATTTGGGCAAGGGCCGCACTGATGGACGCAAGGAAAATGATGGCGAATATGGCGTGCTTCATCGTGTTCACCTCGGTTCTGGCGCCTCCTGCGCCTCTGCAACCTCCTGTCTGGCCGCGCCTTTCTTGCGCGAGCTGCAACTCATGGGCAAGATACGGCGGCCGTGCCAAGTGTTCCTGCGTTGTTGACGGTGAGACGGTAGCAGTTTGAGCCGTCCGTGGCGCGCAGGATCACGCCGCTTCCCTGACTGGCCACCGCCACATCGCCCCCTGCTACGTGGAGCTTGGCGTTTGCAGCTGTGGTACCAATGCCGACGGTACGTTGAGGCGTGACGACAAGGAGGGGTGAGTCCCCCTGGGGCGGATAGAGCGCGTTGGAGAGTGTCGGCGCTGTGGTCGCGAATCCGCCGTCGATGAGCCAGCCCCGGATCTCTGCGTGCGGTTGGCCGGAATTCGAGCTGAGCTGGACTTCCACGGCTTTTGCTGCGCTCGCACCGGTGGACGCTTCGAAGATTGCGGCGTAGGGTTTCGGGAACCCGCCGCTTGTATACTCGAGCATCGCCTTCGTCAGGCCCACCCGCTGGAAGGCGGCACGCAGGCTGTCACTGACCTGGAGCTCCCAGCCCTCGTAGCTTGTTAGAACTCCGATTTGGTCCATCGTCATTGTGTTCAGCCAGGATGCCAACATATCGGACTGCTGCGTACTTCCCCATGTGTCGAATCTGACAGTGTACCACACAGAGTGGTTGGCCTTCCAGATGATGGTGAGCGTCAGGCCGCGCTCTGCCTTGTCGTAGACGGTGACGTTGCCAATCTTGAGGAACTGATTGGCTGGGTTGTTGAGACCCGTCCCGCGGATGGCAATCGGCGTGATCCGGGAGATTGCACCCGTCGCGAGCTGATCGGCGAACTTGACGTCGCCGGCCACCTCAAGCTTGGTTGCCGGGGAACCTGTGCCGATGCCGATGTTGCCTCCGGATTCGGTCATGACTGAGTCCGCGAGAGCTGCGGCGGAGGCGAACTTCGGAATGGATCCTGGAGTGCCGCTTCCGCCGATGCCGCTTGCCGGGGCTTCACAGGTCAAGGCGCTGCCAAGGCCGGTGACGAACTGGCCGCTTGGGCATGCTGGCGGAAAGCCCCAGAGGCGGGCCCACGGGACGGTGCCGCCTAGGAGGCTGCCGCTCCACATGATGTCTCCGACGATGTCAAGCTTTGCTGCGGGGGTGGGCGTGCCGATTCCTACGGCAGGATCAAGGGTATAAAGGCCACCGGGGCCGACGAGCCAACTTTTATACTCAGGGATTTGGGCAAGGGCCGCACTTATGGTCACGAGGAAGATGGCAAGGAATATTGCGCGCTTCATTGTGGTCACCTAGGTTCTGATGTGCCGGATGCTTCGGTCACCTCTTGCAGGACTTTTTTGAACAGGGGAGAGCCGCTGCGGCCGGGCGGCCGGATTGTGGTCTTGTAGTAGACCTCTTCGTTGCCGTCCCGGGCGTCGGTCCAGGCCAGATGCAGGTTCTTGTTGGCGTCCATCGCCAGCACCGGGAAGAGCGAGTCGCCGGCCTCGGACGTGACGAGGGTGTCGTCTTTGAGCACGGCACCGGCGTTGTCCAGCTTCGTGTAGTAGATTTCGAGGTTGCCTGCCCGGGCGTCAGCCCAGGCGATGAGGACGTTTCCTGAGCTGTCCACGAGGAGGGACGGGAACCAGGAGACCGAGGCGTCGGTGGTCTGGCGCAGGTCGGCAGTCAGGGCGTTGCCGTTGCTGTCCAGCTTCTTGTAGTAGATTTCGGGGTTGCCGTCCCGCGTGTCAAGCCACGCCAGATGCACGTTGTTTGAGGCATCCGCGGTGGCGCGGGGCGACGAGGAATCCCCCGCGTCGGTAGTCACGCGCGTGTCGTCTACCAGCGTGGCCCCGGCAGTGTCGAGCTTCGTGTAGTAGATCTCGGAATTGCCGTCGCGGTCGTCCGTCCACAGGATGTGGACGTTGCTGGAGGCGTCCGCAGTGATGGCGGCCTGCGTTGAAATGGCGCCGTCCGCCGTGAGGCGGGTGTCCGCGACGAGCGTGCCGCCGGAGCTGTCGAGCTTCCCGTAGTAGATTTCCGGGTTGCCGTCTCGTGCATCGACCCAAGCCAGATGGACATTGCCGGCGGCGTCGACGGCAAGGCTTGGCATGATAGACGCGGCCGCGTCGGTCGTGAGGCGGAGGTCGTCGACAAGCGTGTTGCCGGACGGATCCAGCTTCGTGTAGTACACCTCCGCGTTGCCGTCCCGCTCGTCGGTCCACACGACGTGGAGGTTGCCGTTGGCGTCACGGCCCATGGACGGAAACCACGAGAGCGCCGCGTCATTGGTCAGCCGGAGCTGCGGGCCGATTGCGTTGCCGAGGTTGTCAAGCTTGGCGAAGTAGACCTCCGGATTCCCGTTCCGTGTGTCGGTAAATGCCAGTCCGAGGTTCCCGGCGGCATCAGGGGACATCTTCGGGGGCCCGGAAAAGTCGGCGGCAGCCGTCACCCGGACGTCGCTGCGCCAGCCGGCGATCGTCACGGCCAGGGCGAACGGTAGAACCAGTAGGAATGCCGCCAGAATTCCGAGCGCGTTGCGGTCCATTATCCCGACTTTCATCCCCCCACACTAGGAAAGGGATGTTCGTTTATAAGGCTTTCTTCGAGAGGATGGTCCGTACGTAAATGGACTGGATGAGCGGTGTTCAGGATTTCACGCGTGGGATAGGAGGCGCTGTATCGTTGAATTCAGAGAATATGCACGTCATGCACCGTCCTGTACGTGTGCAGCTCTTTGTCGGAAAACCACAGGGGCACTTCGGCGGCGGCGTCCTTGGCGTCGGCTGAGGCGTGGATGAGGTTCTTGACAGGCGCCTCCTTCGAGTCGGCGTAGGCGTAGCTGACGTGCGCGAAGTCGCCCCGGATCGTGCCAGGCGCGGCCTTGCGTGGCTCTGTCTCGCCGACGATCTTGCGGACGCCCTCGATGGAGTTGACGCCCTCCAGGGCCATCGCGACCACGGGGCCCTCCCTGATGAAGCGGACCATGCGCGCCCTGACATGCTCCCCCCGGCGGATAGCGAGGTCCTCGGTGTAGTGGCGCTTGGCGAAGTCTTCGTCGGCCCAGACGAACTTCATCCCGACGATCTTGTAGCCGGCGTCCTCAAAGCGCGCGATGATGCGCCCGACAAGGGCGCGCTGCACCCCATCGGGCTTGATGAGGACTAGCGTTCGCTCAATCATGCCTTGGCCTTCTCGGTCTTGCCGGCTTGCTTCTTGAGCTGCTGGGCGCGCAGCGTCCATCGGGTGTCCTGGGGCTTGCGCTTGAGCTTGCGGAGGTTCTTCTCGCACTTGCTGGAGCAGAAGTCGAGGACCTTGCCGTCGTTCTGGACGAAGCGCTTGCCGGTCCCGGGCTCTATGCGGTTGTAGCAGAAGTCGCAACGGGCCATCTAGCCGCCTCCGCGGCCGGCCTTGTTGAGGGCGCGCGCCTCGATCTCGGTCTCGCGCAGCATCAGGATGTCGTGGAGCTGGACAGGGCCGCGGACGTTGCGGCGGATGGTCTTGTTCTTGTCGCGGCCCTCGAGGATCTTGCAGCGGACCTGGGTGGCCTCGCCTCGGGTGCCGGTCCGGCCTACTATCTCCTCGACGCGGGCGGGGACGGCCTCGGTGAAGGTGACGGTCCCGCGGACCTCCTCGGCTGGGGCCTCTCCGGATTTGGGGGCGGGCCGGCCCCTGTCGCCTTTCGGGGGAGGGCCCTTGGGTGGGGCGGTCTTTTCCTCCTTCGGCTTGTCGTCCTTTCGCGGCTCTTCCTTCGGCTTTTCAGGGGGGTCTGCCATGGGGTTTAGGGCTCTTGGGCTTCCTTGATGAGGTCCTTGGCCTCGCCCTCCTGGATGATTGCTACGGCGACGGCAGGGTTGCCAAGGCCAGCGGCGGCGCCAAGCTCCTGCTTTGAGTCGACCTCGCGGCAGGGGATGTTCTTCTCCTTGGCAAGGAGCGGGATGTGCATCGTGATCTCGGGGGGGCTGACGTCCTTGGCGATGATGACGAACTTGGCCGTGCCGCGCTCAAGGGCTTTCGTGACTTCGTTCGTCCCCCGCTTGATCTTGCCCGTCTTCCGGGCGAGTTCGACGAGCTCGTAAAGTTTCTCTGACATGGTTGCCTCCAAAGCGAGAAGGATCTCGCTCCGCCGACATGGCGTCATAGCGTACGCAAAAGAACAAAGCATGGATTTATAAAGGTTGCGTCGAGGTTTGGCCGCGATGAAAATCTCGCTTTGCTCGGGGTTTGTGGCCCGCTCGCCAACCGGCTATCGCAGGCATGGCGCGACCACCCCGAAGGGGGCGACCCCCGGTCGCTGCCGCCCAAGGAGCATGACGTGGCTCGCCCGTAAGGCCACAAACCCACATTTTCATCGCGGCCGTCGAGGTTTATGGGGAGCGGGGGACAAGCCCTTCATCTTCTCTGGGCGCTTCAGCCTCGAACAGGTCCCACAGCATGGCGTCGTAGAAGCCCTTCAGGTCTAGGGCTTTCTCGCGGATGGCTGGGTGGGAATGGCCTGCGGCGTAAGAAATGAGGTCTTCAAGTTGGGGCCGAAGCAGGGGCGCAGTCACGCGCGAGGGGCTCCGCCCTGTGGCGTGGATGCGCTGGCGCACTAGGTAGTCGCAGGCTGTTTCGATGACATCGGCGGTTGCCAAGATTTCGTCGTGGCTGGCAAGGCTCCAGCGGGGGTCATGGCTGCGCGCTGCGAGCTCTTCAGCGTGGAGCACATAGGGCGGGACGATCCATCCTCTCTGTTTGCACTCGGCGATCACGTCCCGGACGGCGGGCTCAAGGCCCCGGTACACCTCTTGGACATCCATGACGAAGAGGCTTGTCATGCTCACCCCACCGAGTTCCAACAAAAGAAGGAATACTTATATTTTGGCATAAGCCCAGGCATATTTCAAGGAATTTTTTCACAGACACGTAGAAGGTGGCACAATGTTTTCACTATTCTAAAGTAAGTGCGTTCAGGCTTCTTAGGGCCGCGGGGGCATAAAATTTAAATGGCCCCGCCAAACAGGGCCCCGCATGTGGTGGCTGGATGCTGTCGTGGCGGGGATGGGCCTTGGTGCCGCGTCCATCTCTGATCTGCGGACGCGCGAGGTCCCGGACTGGCTAAGCTACGGCCTGATTGCGGCCGGGATCGGGACGCACACGATTCGCGCGCTCGCCTTCGGGGATATTTGGATCTTAGCCGCGGGCCTGGCCGGCGCAGGCATCTGCTGG
>CAYUKJ010000037.1:0-1977 GCA_964445245.1 uncultured Methanosarcinales archaeon
AGCGCCTCAGGCCTGCATGTGCGCCCTCTGCCACGCCCGCAACAGTTCGATCCCGTCGGGAAGGCTGACCTTGGGCGCCCAACCCAGGAGGCGCTTGGCCTTGCTCGCGTCGCAGAGGAGCTTGCGGATCTCGGCCTGGGGGTGGTGGTGGGGGACATGGAGGATGCGAGAAGGATCGTTGCAGATCATGCTGGCAAGTTCATTGATGGTGACATCCGTGCCTGTACCGGCGTTGATCACGTGCCCAACAGTTTTGTCGGAGAGGCCCGCTAGGACGATGAAGTCGGCGCAGTCCTCGACGTAGAGGAGGTCGCGCGTCTGGGTGCCGTCGCCATAGATGTGCAGGGGCTCGCCGCGCAGGTCGCGCTGGACAAAGACGGAGACGACGCCGCCCTCCATGTTCGACTTTTGGAAGGGCCCGTACGTGTTGAAGGGCCGCAGGACCACGACGGGCAACCCGAAGGCGCGCCAGTAGGCCAGCGCGAGCTCCTCGGAGGCCAATTTGCTGGCCGCATATGGTGAGGCGGGCTTGACGGGATGCGTCTCGGCGATCGGGCGGGCATCGGCGACATCGTAGACCATGCAGGACCCGACGAGGACGACTTTCGTGCCCGTCTTTTTCGCCGCCTCCAGGACGCCAAACGTCCCAAGGAAATTCGTCTCGACGGCCCGCCCGGGAAAGTCAAGGCTCTCCTGGACGTTGATCTGCGCCGCGAGATGGAAGCAGACCTCGGGCTTGGCGGCAAAGGCTCCGGCAAGCGCCGCGGGGTCGCGGATGTCGCCGACGGTGAGGCCCTTGAAGCGCGGGTGGGCGCGGAATTCCTCGAGGTTGACCTCGCTGCCGTTGCTGAGATTGTCGAAGGCCCAGACCTCGTGGCCCGCGTCAAGGAGCCGGGCGACGACCCAGCGCCCGATGAAGCCCGCGCCGCCGGTGACGAGGACGCGGATCATGCGCCATCGACGAGCTCCGAGTCCTTGAGAAGCGCCACGATGTCCCTGACGGCGAGGAGGGGGTGCTGGTCTGAGCGGTGATGCCTGGGCGTGGCTGCCCGCAGCTCGGGATAGTCCTTGTAGCGCTGCTTGAGGAAGTCGCGGATGTGGGTCTCGTAGTGCTCGGCAATCAGGGGGAGGAGGACGTACATTTCCCCGAGCTCGACAAGGTTCGCGCAGTCGGCTTCGGATATGAGCTCCTCGTAGGCCTTCTCTCCGGCGAGCTGCCCTACGACCTTGACGGTTGTCTTCTTGCCGGGGTCATACAGGATTTGGACGGCCTCCAGGAGGTCCCCGAGGCGCAGGGCGGGCATCTTGAGGATGAAGACCTCGCCGCCGCGGGCCAGGTGCGTGCATTTGAGGAGGAGGTCGGCGGCCTGCTCCTGGCTCATCATGAAGCGCGTCATGGCCGGGTCCGTGATCGTGAGGGGGCCGCCCTGGCGGATCTGCTGGCGCCAGATGGGGACGATGGAGCCGCGCGAGGCGATGACGTTGCCAAAGC
Source organism: uncultured Methanosarcinales archaeon (assembly GCA_964445245.1). Lineage (GTDB taxonomy): Archaea > Nanobdellota > Nanobdellia > Woesearchaeales > JAHJEM01 > CAYUKJ01. Next base: position 1,493 of record CAYUKJ010000037.1, read on the forward strand.
GCACCGACGCGAAGCGCGTCGTGTGCCTGCCCGTCGAGTAGCCGGCGCTGGCGATGATTTTCTCCCCCAACAGCTTGGTGGCGCCCATCGTGCTGGAGGGGTTGGCGGCCTTGTCGCTGGAGGTGTAGATGACCTTCTTCAGGCGGTGCCTGGTCGCGATCTCGACGAGGTTGTTGATGCTGAGCACGTTCGTCTTGACTGCCTCGTAGGGGTCGTACTCGCAGCTCCAGACGTGCTTGAGGGCGGCCAGGTGGAAGCAGAGGTCTACGCCGTCGAGGGCCTTGTCGAGGCGGGCGAAGTCGCGGACGTCGCCGACAAGGTACCGGATGTTCCCGTGGGCCCCGAAGGCGTGCCGCATCTCGTGCAGCCGCGTCTCGTCGATGTCCATGACGCGGATGACGGCGGGCTCCAGGGGGAGGAGCTTGCGGACGAGCATCTGGCCGATCGTGCCGCAGCCGCCCGGGATCAGGGTCTTCTGGCCCCGG
>CAYUKJ010000037.1:1996-8491 GCA_964445245.1 uncultured Methanosarcinales archaeon
AAGGTCTCCGCGAGGGGGCTGTCGTTGGTGAAGTTTTTGGGGGTCATGTGCTGGCGAGCTTGGCCGCGATGGCCTTGCGGTGCTCGTGGAGGCGGCGCAGGACGGCGGCGACGGTCTTGACGTCGGCCTCGGGCATGTCGGGGTAGAGGGGGAGGGTGACGACGCGGCCGGTCACGTAGTCCGTGAGAGGAAGGGGGCCGTCCACAAAGGGCGCGTAAAGCGTCTGGGCGTGGATGGGCGGATAGTAGTAGTAGCGGACCTCGATGTTCTCCGCTTTGAGGGCCTCTCCGACCTGGTCGCGCGTCAATCCGAACCCGTCCTCTACGAGGATGTTGAAGTCCTTGTAGGTCGGGGCGGCGCCCTCGGCGATGCGCTGGTAGCGGAGGCCCGGCAGATCGGCCAATTCGCGTTTGTACAGCGTGACGAGCTCGTTCTTGCGCCGCGTGAGCGCGTCGGCCCTGGGGAGGAGGCGGAGGCCGACGAGGGCCTGGAACTCGGTCATGCGGCAGTTGAAGCCGAGCAGCGCGCAGTCGTAGTCGGGCGCGACGCCGTAATTGCGTAGGATGCGCAGCTTTTCGGCGAGCTCGTCGTCGTTGGTCGTGACCAGGCCGCCTTCGCCGGCGGTCGTGATGATCTTGGTCGGGCTCATGGAGTAGACGTTGATGTCGCCCCACTGCCCGCTCTTGGCCCCGGCGAACGTGGAGCCGAGCGCGTGGGCGCTGTCGTAGATGACGGCGAGGCCATGCGCCTTGGCCAGCTCGGCGATGCGGCGCACGTCGCAGGGGTTCCCGAAGAGGTGCGTCGCACAGATGGCGACGGTCTTGTCCGTGATCTTGTCCTGGAGCTTGTCGGCGTCGATGTTCCACGTCAGCGGGTCGCAGTCGCAAAAGACCGGGGTCAGGCCGTTCCAGAGGGCGGCGTTCGCCGACATCGTGAACGTGTAGCTGGGGAGGACGACTTCGCCTTTGGCGAGGTTGAGGGCGCGGTACGCGAGCATGAGGCCGGCGCTGCAGCTTGAGACCGCAATCGCGTGCTTGGCCCCCACGTACTTGGCGGCCTCGGCCTCGAACTGCCGGACATGCTTGCCGTTTGTGACCTGGCGGGAGGCAAGGATCTCCTTGAGGGCAGGGACGAGCTCCTCGACGTCCGGAAGGACGGGCTTGTTGATGAAGTACTTGTCCTTGAACGCCGGAGGGCCGCCGAGGATGGCCGGCGCGCTGTCAAGCACCTGGACGGCTTGGGGGCCGTTGGCTTTAGGGACGTGGTTGAGGGCCTGCTCGGTGACGGAAACCGTGAGGGAGGCCTGCGAGGGCTGCCTGGGCCGTCTTGTCGCAGTCCGCGTCTTGGTTGAGGGGGTACGCTCTTGCCGGGCAGGTCGGGTGCGCCGTCCCTTCTTCGGCTTGCCGGCCAGGCGGCCGAGGGTCTTGGTGATGGTTTTCGTCCAGCTCATGGGGGGTGGGTTTTGATGACGCGGGCGGGGACGCCGACAGTGGTGACGTGGGGCGGCACGTCCTTGGTGACGACTGCGCCGGCCCCGATGACGGCGCCCTCGCCGACAGTGACGCCCTGGATGAGGCTGGCCCCGATCCCGAGGAAGGCGTCCCGGTGGATTGTGACGTTGCCGCCGATTGAAACGCCGGGCGATATATAAACGTTGTCGTGGAGGACGCAGTCGTGGTCGACGCTGGCGTTCGTGAAGAGGACGCAGTTCTGCCCGATCACCGTGAAGGGGTTGACGGCGACTCCGGGGTGGATGACGGCGCCCCCGCCGACTTTGGATGTGGGGTCGATGTGGGCCTTGGGGTGGAGGGCGGTGAGGGGGGCAAGACCGTGCGCGAGGGCCTGCTCGAAGAGCGCGCGGCGCAGGCGCATCGTGGCCGGGCTGCCGATGTTGCCGATGCCGACGGCGAAGTGGGTCGCGGCCTTGGCGTGCTGCGCCAGGTCGTTGAGCGGGCCGAGCACCGCGGCGCCGTGGAGGGAGTGGCCCTGCTTTGCCGGGTCGTCGTCAAGGAGTCCGACGACGCGGACGCGCTGCCCGGCTTGCCCGAGGATGTGGAGGATGAGCTTGACCTGCTGGCCGGCGCCCAGGAAGAGGACGCGGGGGACGGATTGGGGACCTGAGGGAGTCATGGGGCGTAGCTCAGCCGCTTCTGGATGAGTTCGTGGGTGAGGGGGACAGTGGCCAGGACCTGCGCGATGCGCTCGCCGGCTTTGGCGTCGTTGAATGGGTCGTAGGGGTGGGGGCCAGCCTTGGCCTTTTTCCTGAACTGTTCGTCAAAGAGGGCGGTCTTGAGGGCGGCGATGATTTTGTCCTTGTCGTAGGGCGCGTCGAGGACCGACGGTCCGCGCTCGCGGCCGTCCTGGCGGGTGCCGACCAGGACGTACGGCGTCCCAAAGACCGGGGCCTCGATGAGGCCGCTTGAGGAGTTGCCGATCATCGCGGCGCAGTACTTGAGGGCGGCCAAGTAGTCCTCCGAAGGGATGCTGGCATGGGCGCGGATGTGCGGCTGGGCCTCGAACTTGGCGAGGATTTCGCGGGCGGCTGCCATCATGGCGTAGTTGCCGGCGTCGGCGTTGGCGCGGATGAAGAGGGTCTGGAGCGTAAACGACGAAATGGCCTCAGTGAAGGCCGCCATGTTTTTTGCGGCCCGCTCGAACTCGGTAGTGACGGGGTGCTGGATCGCAAGCAAGGCTGGCTTGGAAGGGTCAAGGCGGTACTTCTTGGCCCACTCGGCTTTTTCGGGAAGCGTGCGCTTGCGGATGTTGTCGACGCCGCAGGCGCCTACCAAGTGGATGCGGTCTTTTTGCTCGCCCATGCGCTCGAGGAACTCGGCGCTGCGCTTGGTCGCCGGGAAGTGGAGGTGGGCAAATCTCGTGATGGCGTGCCGGATGCTCTCGTCGATGGTGCCTGAGACCTCGCCGCCGTGCAGGTGCGCGACGCAGATGTTCATGTGCGCCGCCGCCATCGCGGCCGCAAGCGGCTCGTCCCGGTCGCCCAGGACGACGACGATGTCGGGCCTGATATGTTCGAAGGCCTGGACCATGCCCTGGATGCCGATGCCCAGGCTACGGGCCTGAGCGGAGGGCGTGTCGGAATTGAGGAGCATATCCACGGTGGCCCAGATGGGGTGGGGGTCTTTGCGAATCTCGTTGATCGTGCTGCCAAACTCGGGGGAGAGGTGCATGCCGGTGGCCAGGAGGCCGTACTCGATGTCTGGGCGTGCCCGCAAGGCATCCAATAGGCTGCGGAATATGCCGTACTCGGCGCGCGTGCCGGTGACCACCAGGATTTTCCGCTTCGTCTCCATCGTGCAGTAGATTCGTACTTTTAAAGTGGCAAACTAACTTTTGTTTTTAAATCTGTTGCCTTCATATATGAAATTCCTGCGGCTAAAGCCCGTGGAATCAAACCACGATTAAGAAGAATCCTGGCAAGAAGAATCTTGGCCTTACAAGGAATATTATTTTCTATATGATGAAATAAAAGTTACTATTATTAAGTAGTACTTTATAGAAATATTTATAAATAGAGATGCGCCATCGGAGACATGCACGAAGTATTCGAGGAGGAAGTGCTGGATGGATTTAGGAAAATCTTCTTCCCGCCAATCCGGCTTAAACTCCTTAGCGGATACAATGTTTATCGTAACAGACAAGCAGATTCAGCCCCCTATACGGTTCATTACCTCCATTCTGACCTTAACATTTCAGAAAGCGGGGAGCGAGACACCCATCTCGACGAGCTCGTTTTGCAATTGGACCAACACGGGCACCCGATTGTGAGCGAACAACTCATCCATTCCCTGGTTGCAAGAATGGCGGTCTATCGCATGGGAGAGTGGGAAGAAAATCCTGTCGGATTGCACTTCTACGACCTTGAGGGCCGCCATCTCGATGTCACCTCCCTAAAGTCATACTCCGATCCGGTTGTCATCGAAGGAAAGCAGTATGACCTTGGCCTAGAAGTTCGGAGTTCTACAGACCTAAGGAATGTTCTTAAAATTTTCAGGGATTATGCCTACGCATATCTCCTGGATCCACAAGGGGATATTACGGACAGACCTAATCCAAAGGCAGGGTCGGGCGCGTGGAAAATACCCCTGCTGGTTGTGTCAACCGAAAGGCGCCCGCGACTTAGGGATTTTTGCCCCATTACAGACATAGAAACTAATATCACTGAATATGCTGGCAGTACGCTCGTCGTCAATGCACGAACTCTGCAAGACCATTTTGCCCAAAGAAAGATACTGGTTTCGACTACGCTTCGATTCGTCAACGAAGTTTTTGTGAATTCTTACTTGAAGGCATTGTCGTAATTTTATCAGTCAAGAGCTCCGCCCTTTCCCGAAACCAACCCAAATCATATTTTTGGGCTGGAAATGGATCACCCCACTTCTCCTCGTGCGCCCTTTTCTGTATTTCCTCAGCCTCTTTTTTATGATAGACCCCGTACCCTTCAATATGACCGAACGGACGGCTGATCCAGGGCATGAGGACCGCATCTTCGCCATATTGGCGCAACACGCGCTCTAAAGCAGATAGCGTTTCTAGATCCTCACAGGTCCGCAAATTTATGATGGCAGACCCTTTCCGGACTTCGGATGGTTCGGTTCTGTTTTGGTACAATTCCCAATTCTTTCGCATCGAACGGTAAAAACAACCTCACTTAATAAACCTTTCCTTAGAGCAGAGTTACTGAAAGTAACACCCCGGGGACCTCTGCGGTCTAAAGCTCAAGGCAGCCAAATAGGGTTAGAATCCCAAGATCATCTCGGGCTTCAACTGCTTGTTGGCAGGGATGTCGGCCTTGGCGCGCTTGCCCAGGACCTGCTCGAATTTCTCGGGCAGGATGCCGCCTTCCTGGGGCCGCAGGATGTCTAGGTTGTCCCAGGTGAACTCCTCGCCGGCCCGAACAGGTTTGCGGGTGTGGATGCTTTTGCGCATCGTGTCGATGATGTTTTTCTCCACGGGCAGCTGGCGCTTCTCCGGCGAGCCCAAGGCGAGCTTCACGTCCTTGGCAATCCAGTCTTTGCTGTAGGGATACACCGCAGATTTTCGCGGCAGCAGCGCATCCGCCAGGATCGATGTGATTTCCCCGGGCTTGACGGTGAACTCGACGCCGCGCCGTTTCATCACCGCCTCGGTGGCCCGGATGTTCCGGATGAGCTCGGCATAGTCCTGCGGGCCGGTGGACATCGAGTGGTCCGCGCCATACCGCCCGGTGTCAATCGTAATGTGGCGCTCGTGGATCTTCGCGCCCAGGCACACGGCAATCGCCGGGGCCAGGACGTTTTGCGTGTGGTCGCTAAAGCCCACGACGACGTCCGGAAACAGCTTCCGGAACGTGTCGATGACGAGCAGGTTGGCCTGTTCGACGGGGCAGGGGTAGCTGGACGTGCACTGGAAGAGGATGACCTTGTCGTTGCCCTCCTCCTCAAAGACTTTGAGGCAGGCCTTGACCTGCTCAAGCGTCGACATGCCGGTGGAGAGCTGGATGACGAGGCCGGTGCGCGCGACATGGTGGTTGAGGGGAGAATTGTCGGTGTCGCCTGCTCCCACCTTGATGGTCTCGACGCCCAATTCCTGCATCACGTCGACGCTCTCGAAGTCGAAGATGCTGGCCCAGAACTCAAGGCCGCGCTCCTGCGCGTGCCGCTGGAACTCGCGGAAGCGTTCCTTCGAGAGCTGGAGGCGGCTGAGGAGCTCGTAGAGGGTCTCGTCTTTGCCCATCGCAGTCTTGATGTACTGGGCGTTGGCGCCGGCCTTGGAGACGAGGCGGTCGGTGTCGAACTTCTGGAACTTGACGCCGTCGGCCCCGCAGTCGGCGGCCATGTCGATGAGCTGGTGCGCAATCTTCGGGTCGCCGTCGTGGTTGCTGCCCGCCTCCGCGATGATGAAGACTGGATGGTCGTCGCCGATGAGGTGCCTGCCGATGCGGACGGAGACCATGGCCTACCCCAGCATCGTGCGGTCGAGGTTGGCGCGGTGGACGAGCTGTCCATTCCCGACGGGGTCCAGCGCCGGGTGACCCAGGATGAGGTGATAATCGGCGGGGCCGAAGCCTTCAGGATGGGCCGGGCGCAGGAGGCGGGTGTTGGCCCGTGTGAAGACCTCGCCGGCCGTGATGGGGCGGATGGCGTACGCTGCGCGGCCGTGGGCGATGACGTCGTCCTCAGCAGCGAGCATCCGCTTTTCCGGGGAGCCCAGCGCATCTGGCACGGCGCATACGAGGTGGCCGTAGCTGTACCGCGGGTCTTTTCCTGTTCGGAGGCGCGTTTTGGTCTTAAGCGCCTCGCGTAAAATGTCAATGATCTCTCCGGTGTCGGTTGTGTAGGGCACCTTCTTTCGCCTCATGACTTGCTCGGTGGCCCGCATGTTTGCCACGACTTCTTTGTAATCGTCGGTGGTGGTGGCGATCCGCGACGCCCATTCCTTGTTGGCTGGGTCCAAGACGATGTGGCGGTCGTGGAGCTTGGCGCCGAGGCATACCGCCAC
>CAYUKJ010000038.1:0-1436 GCA_964445245.1 uncultured Methanosarcinales archaeon
TAGAAGATGCGCTTCGCGTCTGTCGCTGGCAAGAGGCTCTGGATGGTCTGGTAGAGCAGCGTCGTCTTTCCTACCCGCCGCAACCCGGTCAGGATGACAACTTGGCGATAGGCCATTTTGGCCTTGATCTGCTCAAAGAACTTCCTTCGATACGGCTTGGCGAGGGCCGGATCGACGGTTCCGCCCCCCCACCAGGGGTTCAGCAGCCGGAGGACGTCAGACAGGGTTGACATAAGTTCTCTAATGGATACTAATATATAAGTATTTCGTTTTTAGTTAAGAACGAATAAATTTCCCTATGCAAGCAGCCCCTCAGAGAGCCCCCTTAAGCCTCCCCAATAAAAAACTGAATAGGCTGGACATTTTCCGGAACTGCATCACGCAAGCTCTCAGACGGCCTTCCCGCGCTCTTAGAACTCCACCTTCACCACATCCCGGTCCAGGAGCGCGATGCACTGCGTCGCCATATCCGCCAATTCTTGGTTCTCAGTCGCCCTTCGGATCTGCTGCAGCGAGTCGATGATGCGCCGGAACAGCCGGATCAAATCCCCCTCTAGGTAGTTGCACCGCGACAGGATCGTCGTGAAGTCCGCGCCCTCGGCCCAGGGCTTCACGATGGCCAGCATCTTCTGGAGGGCGATCCGGTGGATCGCCTGGTACAAGTAGCCGTTGCGGGACAGGATGTGCAGCAGCTCCGAGTAGGCCTGCCGCGTCCCGGCCCGTGAGAACTCGTCCTGGCGGCGCTCCTCGTAGACGCAGGCCGCCACGACGACGAGCAGCTGCACGGGCGAAAACCGCTTCCAGAACTCCGTGTAGAACAGCTCCGTGTAGACCAGTTCGTTGTAGAAGATGTTCTTGGCGAAGCGCCCCTTGTCGGTGAGCGCACCGTCCTGGATGTAGCCCCAGCTCTCCAATTTCTTGAGCATGTTGTGGTAGCGCGCCCCGATGCGGATCTGCTGGTTGTTCTTGCGGCGCAGGTAGTAGTCGAAGCTCCTTTTCAGGATCACCTCGATCTCGTCGCCGGGGTGGTTGTCGACGAGGTTGAGGACCGAGTTCCACGTCAGTTGGAAGCGGCTGACGATCGGCTCGGTGTCCTCCGACGTGAGCCGGATGACCTTGTCGATGTCGAGGAAGTCGCGGTCGACGACGGCGATCGCGTAGCCCTCCTTGTCCATGCCGCGCCGCCCCGCCCGGCCCGCCAGCTGGAAGTACTCCTTGCTGGTGAGGTAGCGGTTCGTGATGCCGTCGTACTTCTCGAGCGTGTTGAAGACGACGGTGCGCGCCGGCATGTTGATCCCGACGGCGAAGGTCTCAGTGCAATACAGGACGGAAATGAGGCCCTCGCTGAACAGCAATTCGACGACCTCTTTGAGCGCCGGCAACAGCCCCGCATGGTGGTAGGCGATCCCCTTGTGGAGGACTTCCTTGAGTGCGTG
>CAYUKJ010000038.1:1446-8383 GCA_964445245.1 uncultured Methanosarcinales archaeon
GTCCGCTGGGATCTTCTCGTTGGCGGCGTGGACGATGCGTGCCTTCTGCGCCTGCGTCGTGAAGTTCATCGTTTTGGCCAGCTCATGGGCCTTCTTCTCGGTCTCCTTCCGGGAGAAGCAGAAGTAGATCGCCGGCAGGCCTTCCGGGATGTCCTTGATGACCTGGAGGTGCGAGGGGGGCGGGGCCCGCCTGGGCTTCTCGCCGCCGCGCCGCTGGAAGGCGCGCGTCGCGTCCGGGATCTTGAGGTGCTCCTTTAGCTCTCCTGCGGGGCACAGGCCGATGACTTTGTCGTAGAGGAAGTGTTTGAGGGGGACGGCGCGCTCGGCGTACTTGACGACCTCGACGTGGTGGCCCTTGATGCTTTCTATCCAGTGGGCGAACTCCTTGGCGTTGGGGATCGTCGCGGAGAGGCACAAGAAGCGCACATTGGCTGGCGAGAAGATTATGCTCTCCTCCCAGACGGTGCCGCGCTCGATGTCGGAGATGAAGTGGATCTCGTCGAAGACGACGTAGCGGACCTCGAGGACGCTTTCATCGCGCGTCATGAGCATGTTGCGGTAGATCTCCGTCGTCATGACCAGAACCTGCGCCCGGGGGTTGACGACGACGTCGCCGGTGAGGATGCCGACGCGCTCGGGCCCGTAGGCGTCGCGGAAGTCCTTGTACTTCTGGTTCGAGAGTGCCTTGATGGGGGCCGTGTAGATGACGCGCGCGTCCGCCTTGAGGAACTTGTCGATGACGTAGTCTGCGATCAGGGTCTTGCCCGTCCCGGTCGCGGCCGAAACGACGACGGAATGATTGCGCTCAACGGCCGCGATGGACTCAATCTGGAAGGGGTCGAGCGTATGGCCTTTAAAAACCCTGACGATGCCGTGTGGAAGGACGACGGATTGGGGGTCTGACGTCATAGGGCGAGTATTAATGAGTATTTATATCGGGCATCTTGGGAACACTGGCCATTTATAAGGGTTTGGGCAGGGCAACCCCCTCCAGTGAGACGCTAAGCTTTTAAAACTCTAGGTTGCCGGGATTCCTGATGCGCGGCCTCGCCCTACTCCTGCTCGCTTTGGTGGCGGCAGCCGCCTGCACGGCACCCGACGCCGGAAAGGCGATCAAAGTCCTTGCCGAGACCCGCTGCCAGACAACGGCAGAAGGGCAGGTTTGCGCACCGATTGCCCTGCCCTCTCAGCCGCGGGACGTGCCGCACGAGGGCTACCTGGTGACGCTGGAGCAGCCATCGGTCGCCGAGCGCTATGCGGAACTGCTCGCCACATTCCGCGAGCCAGAAGACGCGGCTTCGGCCGCCGGCAGGCTTTACCTCTCTCAGGAGGTGGCGTCCCATCGGGCCACGCTTGCCATCGCGCATAGCGCGCTGGTCGGCCGGGCCGCGCGGGCGCTTGGGGTCTCGTCGAAGGAACTGCGCAAGAAAGTGGCGAAAGACCTCTATGTGGCGACCAACACGATCGCGCTGGAGGTCTCCGATGAGGAGGCCGTCAAGCTCCTGGGGCTGCCCGATGTGGCGCGCATTTCGCCCAATTATCTTGTGGAGCTATCGGCCTCCGCCCCTGAGCCGGCCATCGGGGCGCAGGACGCCTGGCTGCTGGATGCCTGGGGCGATCCTTGCAGCGCTGCGCAGACGCCCTGCGTCACGGGGGCCGGGGTCGTCATCGGCATCCTTGACTCTGGCATCGACTACCGCCATCCCGACCTGGGCGGGTGTTTCGGGCAGGGCTGCAAAGTGATGGGGGGCTGGGACTTCGTGCACGATGACGCAGACCCAAAAGACGATGTGGGCCACGGGACCCACATCGCGGCTATTGCGGCCGGCAAGGGCGACGCCAACCGTGACGGCCAGTGGCAGCCTGGCGAATGGTGGGGCGTGGCGCCGGACGCGCGGATTCTGGCGTACAAGGTCTTCGGTTCGCAAGGCCTTGGCCGGGCCGACCATGTGCTTGCCGCCGTGGACCGCGCCCTGGACCCCAATCGGGACGGGGATCTTTCAGACCATGTCGACGTCATGTCGATGAGTTTCGGCCTGCCGATCACCTCCTTTGACCCGATATCCAACGCCATCGCCAATGCCGCCGACCTTGGCGTCGTCGTCGTGGCGGCCGCGGGAAATGACGGGCCGGTGCCAAACTCCATCAATAGCCCGGGCACAAGCGAGTCCGCGATCGCCGTGGGGATGACGGACGAGACCAACCAAGTCGCCCGGGCCAGCTCCCGCGGACCCGTCGTCTTCGGGGGCCGCGCTTTCGTCAAGCCGGACCTGCTGGCCCCCGGCGTGGGTATCAGCGCCGCCGCGATGGGGGGGTCGGGACACGTCGTATACACAGGCACCTCCATGGCCGCGCCCCAAGTCGCGGGGCTTGCCGCGCTGCTCAAGCAGGCCCATCCCGCATGGTCGGCCCCGCAGATTCGGAGCGCGATCCGAAGCACGGCTCGGGACACAGGCCAAAGCCCCCTGGCCCAAGGCGCGGGCAGCGCGGATGCCGCGACCGTCCTCCATTTTCCTGTCCCGCCCCCGGTGGCTTCATTGGACGCCTTGCCCGTCGATCTGACGGGCGAGGTGCAAATCACCGGCCGCATTCAGACGGAAGATTTTGAGCAGTACTCGCTGGCCTACGCGCCACTTTCGGCCTTCCCGTACAGATCAGGCGACTGGCCCTGGAGGTGGCTGTTGACCTCGCATGAGCTGCCGGCCGGCCCAGTCCTGTACACCTTCGATACGGCAGCCATCCCGAACGGCAAGTACTTGCTGTGGCTTGAGGTGGAAGACGAGGGCGCCCACACCATCCAGGAGTATGGGTATCTCGACGTCAACAAGATCCAGCTGGTCCTCCCGCTCAACTACGAAGTGCGGCCAGGCGGCGTCTTCGTGCGCCTGGGATTCCTGGACCCGCCGGGCATAGTGGCCCGCATGCAGTTCAGCTACGGCGCGGGGCGCACCCCCAGCACATGGCGGCCGATTCCCGGGCCGGACTGGGACATCAGGGGCCTGCCGGCAGGGACCTACACAATCCGGGTCACGCTCCCCTATGCGGACGGTTTTGTCGACGAAAAACGCTTCGCCGGATATATCAGCCCCCCGCGGGTCTAGGGGCTGCCCCTGGGCAAATAAATGTGAGTTTTCCTGCGGATCGCAATCGGGTTGTGAATCTTGAAATGGGATTCATACCCCGCCCTTCAGGGCGTCCATTTCAAGACCAGAAATCCCACCTGTAGAAGCGAGACGCGCGCATACCGCGCGCCCTCAGGCCGCGGTGCGCGCCGAGCGGCGGGATTTCTGATTGCCCCGGCCGATTGATAGCCTAGATGAATTGTGGGAAGCCTTCGGCCACCGCCAAATTCAGCCCGTAGAGCAGCGCCAGCGGTATCACGACCGCCATCCCGGTTCTGAGAGCAGAGAGCTTGTGCAGCGACATGACAACCTCCGCAAACCCGAGCATCGTCCAGGCAAAGAGGACGGCGCGCAGCCACGGCGCGAGGAGCGGCGCGAACGCGAGCGAGAACTGCAGGAAAAGGGGCGGGACCGCCTTGAAGACGTGCCTGCCGGAGCCTGTCCCGCCGGACAGACGCGCAACGCCGTGCATGAGGCCGGCCCAGGAGGCGAAGATGGCGGCGGATCCAAGGGTGAGCCAGCCTGCGCTTGCAAAAGTAGTGTGCTGACGGGGGATTGTTGTCGAGACCAAAATATCCAGGAGGACTATATACACATACACAGACATTCCCACGCTCGCGGTGATGTTGAGGGATTTGCGCGTGGCCAGCCGCACAGCCCCGGTGCCGCGCAGGAGGTAGAGGTCGCGGGCCGCCGCAATCCACAAACTGAGGCCCATCTAGACCCTCCGGCCTTCAAGGGCTTTGGACAACTGCTCCCAGGTTTGGAATCTGATTGTCTGAAAGCCGTGCCGGCCTGCGCCCTCCAGGTGCGCGGGCGTCGCGCTGATGAAGAGGCATTCCGCGGCGGGGACGTGGAGCTGCGCCAGGAGCGCGTCAAAGAATTTCGGATCGGGCATGAGCGCCCCCGCCTGCCACGACGAGACGAGGATTTTGAAGTAGTGGGGCAGGTCGTACTTGATGCGCATGTACATGTCCCAGTCCTTGCCTTCGTTCGCAGCACGGACTGTCCGGACATTTCGAAGGCGCAGGTCCTCCAGGAACTCGAAGGCGTCGGGAAGGGGCTGGAATGCGGCGCGGGCGATGTCACCGAGCTGGTCGAGGTTGGCAGTGCAGCCCATCGAGGAAAGGCCTCGCGCCCAGAAGTCCTTCTCATGTATGCGTCCGGCCACAAAGTCTGCCCAGGCGGGCTCGAAGGCCGCGCGGATGTCGGGGAGGGCCTTGGCAAGCACCCCGACAAGGCGCCCGTACAAGGCCTCGCGGTCTGCTGTGAGGATTACGTCGGCGTTGTCGAAGATGAGCACAGGGGCCACGATATTCAGTGTGCAAGGCCGTTTAAAAAGGTTTTGAGGGAAGGCTTAATAATTCAGTCCTATTCCTTGGGGATATGGCGGCCAGAAAGCGCAAGGGTGGGTGGTGGTCGCGCTTCTTTTCTGTCGCGCCTGCGCCCAAGAAACGGGCAGGAAGAAAGGCCGGGCCTCCAAACGCCGAGTCCCAAAAACGCAAAGCGGAAGCTGTGAAGCCCGAGGCAGAGGCCCCCAGATCCGCCGTCGGGGCGCCCAAGGCGGACATCCCGAGACCCGTGGCCGCGGCGCCCATGGCGGCCGCTCCCAAGGCGGCCATGCCCCATATCATCCACCCGGCGGCGCAGCCCACGCCGATTCTCCAGCAGTTCTTCGACGAGCTAAATGTCCTGGCGCGCAATCCTGACACGACAATCGGCGTCGATGAAGCCGCCCAGCTCATCGAAGCGAATCATCCCGTCATCCTGGACGTGCGGCCCCCGGACATGTTCCGTCAGGGCCACCTCCCCGGCGCGGTCAATGCGCCGCTGGCGCAGCTCAAGTCGCACCTGGACGCGCTGCCCAAGGCCAAGAGCGCCCCCATCCTCGTGGTTTGCCAGCGCGGCAACTCTTCGCTGCTCGGCATGATCTACCTGCGCGGCATCGGCTACACGGATGTCCGGTGCCTCACCGGCGGCATCCAGGCGTGGAGGGCGGGCGGCCACGATGTCGAGTAAGGCACTCTGAGGGTCATGCATGGTAAAAGGCTCCTGGTTGTCTAGGGCATTGCAGCGACAGCCTAAGAAGAAAGCGGAGTCCGCGAAACCCGAAAAAAAGCCGCGTGCCTTGGCGCACAAACCAAGACAGGCTGGACCGGCATTTGCGGCGCTTGTCAGCCAGCGCCGCGCCACGCCTCATTTCACGGGCGAGCCTATCCCTTGGGAGGACCTGGACCGCATCCTCGAGCTCGGCCGGCAGGCCCCCTCCAGCAACAATCTCCAGCCCTGGCGCTTCCTCATCGTCCGCACATTGGAGGCCAAGAAGAGGCTGCGCGAGGCGGCCAACAACCAGGCCAAGGTGGAGGAGGCCTCCGCTGTCCTGATCGCCTGCGCTGACACGGAGGCCTGGCGGGACGACACCGAAGAGATGCTGCGTCTGGCCCAGGCGCACGGCATTGGCGTGGACATCCCGGCGCGAAAAGAGCGGATCCTCTCCTCGATGGAAAACCGGCCGAACAAAGTCGCCTGGGCGACCAAGCAGACCATGATCGCGTTCACGACGATGATGTGGGCCGCCGAGGCCTTGGGCTATGACACCGCCCCCATGGAGGGCTTTGACGAGATAAAAGTCAAGGAGGCGTTCGGCATCCCTAAGCATGTTTCCGTCGTGGCGCTCCTGGGGATTGGGCGCTTGAAGGGCGAGGACAAGCCCTATGGAGGACGGTTTCCGCAAAGCAAGACGGCGTTTTCTGAGTCATGGGGGAAGCCGCGCTGATCGAAGTTCACTGCCTAGGCGACGCAGGGACGATGGCCCGCCCTGAAGGCCCCACTCGAAAGCCTCTTGGAGCCATGGAGGTGCCACCGCCACCCCTGTTGTCGCTTCCATAGCGTTTATAATTTCCAGAAAAATCCTCCCTTCCAATGGGCATTTCTGCCACCCTTCCCCTCAACACCGGCTCGCATATTCCCGTCCTGGGCCTTGGCGTGTACCAGACGAAACCCGGCGCTGAAACGGAAAACGCCGTCCTCTGGGCCTTAGAGGCGGGCTACCGCCACATCGACACGGCCGCCGTCTACAAGAACGAGGCGTCCGTCGGGGCTGCCGTCAAGAAGAGCGCCATCCCCCGAAAGGGCATTTTCGTCACGACGAAATTGGGGACGGGCGAGTTTGACGACCCCCAGCGAGCCCTCACGGCAAGTTTGGCGCGTCTCGGCATGGACTACGTGGACATGTACTTGCTCCACTGGCCCGTCGAGGGCAAGCGCCTGGCTGCCTGGGGATTTCTCGAAAAGCTGCACCACCGGGGCCTGTGCCGCGCGATTGGCGTCTCCAACTTCACGGTCCGCCACCTCGCAGAATTGCTCGCACAGTGCAAGGTCGTGCCCGCCGTCAACCAGGTCGAGTTCAGCCCATACTTGTTCCAGAAGGAGCTGCTCGAATTCTGCCGGTCCAAGGGCATTGCCCTCGAGGCGTACAGCCCCCTGACGAGGGGGAAAAGATTGTCAGAGCCGAACCTGGCCGCTATCGCAAGAAAATACGGCAAGACGGCCGCCCAGATCCTGGTCCGGTGGGCGCTGCAGCACGACCTAGTCGTCCTCCCCAAGTCCAGCAGGAAGGAGCGCATCGTCGAGAACGCGGATGTCTTCGACTTTGAGATCTCCGCAGGAGACATGGCCACCCTCGACTCCCTCGACGAGAATTTCCGGACGTGCTGGGACCCGACGGACATGCTTTGATGCGCCCTCACGCGTGACTAGCGATTATTTTTTGATGCTTTTCTCAGGGCGCTGGGAAGGCGGCTGCTCCTCGGGGA
>CAYUKJ010000039.1:0-8312 GCA_964445245.1 uncultured Methanosarcinales archaeon
ATAGGACATACCCTATTGACTTGGAGGAAGTCTGGAGGAAGGGAAGAAAGGCGCGGTGCTACGAGGACATCCCCCGGAGTTTCGACTACATCATCACCAACAACCTGATTCTGATGAAGCATTATAGGATGAGGAAGGTGTCAGAGAAAGGCATGGTGAGACACCTGAAGATATCGGATACGCTCTTCAAGGCAACGCGGGGAAGAGGCAGACTGTTCCCGAAGAAGAGATTCCCGGAAGGACTGAACTTGGATGATGACGCGCACGTCAGGCTGCAGATACCGAGAAGATCGAGGTTCTTCAAGAGGATCAAATTCAGGAAGAGGAACATCTGCATCCTTCTCGGAGGATCGAAGAACCCCGCATTCTATCCGTCACTCAAGACCTGGGAGATGATGTTCCTCGAGATATTCAAAGAGTTCCCGGAAGCGAAGATATTCATCACGGGCGTGACCAGAGTGAGAAAAGGACAAACGAGGACCGAGGCGTACGAGCTCGCGAAGATCAAGAGGCTCTCAAAGGTGTTCAAGAACCTGGAAGTCCTTTATGACATAGGGTTGTGGAACCAGGTGCGCTTGATTAGAGGATGCGATGTGCTCATCTCTCCTCACAGCGGCTTCTCGTTCATCGCGCCGCTCGTGGGGACCCCGTGGATAGAGATTGCGGGAGGGAATTGGCCTGCGTATCTTTTCAACGAGATCCCTTTCTATTCGGTGCTGCCTGACGAACCGCGGTACCCCCACTACGGAAGGTTGACGGTCTCAAGGACCAAGAATCAGATATCTTCAATGACCTACGCCTCGCTGGCGAAGAAGATGCCTGAGATAATACATGCGATAGACCTCATTTTCTCGCGGAGACTATCCTACAAGAAGTCCATTACGCTGCACGCCCTGAATATCAAGCGACACCGGACCAAGCTCAAGAGCCTCCCCACCCACCCGTACTAGTGCTCGGAGAACCAGACTACCGCACAGCTGCTCCCGATAGAGGCCCTGAAGGAAGATGTCGTCAAAGATAGCCCCGCCCGGATTCGCACCGATGTCCCGGGGTCCGAAGCTGCCCTTCAGGCGATATGCGCCCGAACCTGGCAACCGGCAGCATCGAAACATTTATATAATTGTACATAATGGTTATATCAAACAATAATGAACACGACCATCTCCATAACGAAGAAGACCCGGGATCTCCTGCAGGAATACGGGAAGAAGTCTGAGAGCTACGATGACGTCATCATTAGAATGCACAATACCATCAAGATGCAGGAGCAGCTGCGTGACTTCGTCGATGAGAACGAGTATTCCACCCTCCAAGAGGCGAAGGAATGGACGAAGCTGAAGATCCGGGCGCATGATTAAGGTCGTCATTCTCAACAAATTGCGGGATGAGATCTACAAGACATTCAAAAAGGACTCCCTGAAGGTCTATTCTCTCATGGAGGAACTGCAGACCCATCCGCAAAAGGGCAAGGTCCTCGGCCACGTCGGCAGCATCAGCATCCGGGAGCTCAAATATGGGAGCTATCGATTATACTGTGTGCTTGACGGGCATCGGCTCTTCCTGTTCACTCGGGACCAAACCGTGGAGTTGCTGATTCGCTTTGTGGCCATGTCCAAGAAGCACAACCAGCAGCAGACAATCGACGAGATCAAGCGCATCCTGACGGTGATTGGGCCTGCGGGCTTCGAATAGGCCTGCTTGGATTACCCACCTAAGGGGAAAACCTCTTAGAATCCCCCGGCGGAATCGCTTCGCGACCCCACAACCGATGTAATCCTATATCCTAACCAACAGAATAGCCCCGCCCGGATTCGAACCGAGGTCCCCGGATTTCCATGGGCAAAGCCTTGGCTTGCGCCCGCCAGAGTCCGAGATGAATGGTCTCCCAAAGGATTTGACCGCTACACTACGGGGCTGACAGTGATTTGGATGCCGTGAGGGGTTTATATAGCTGATGCCTATGGCAAGGTTCATTTCAAGAATTGAAAATGCCGCGGGCTTCGGGGCATCCACAGAAATCCTTCGGATTTCTGGGAGCTCAGGAACCGGGTTCCTGGCTCCCAACACGCCGAAGGGCGTGTTGTGGATCCCAGAAACCCTCTTGGGTTTCTGTGGACCCCCGCAGGGGGCAACCCCCCCGCCCCTCGCCGTGGCCGACTCAGTTGCCATCGCGCCCAACCCGGGTGCTCAGATTAGGACCTCTGCAGCCCCGGTGCCACGGGCCGCCGGCGTGGGAGGCCCCAGCCGGGGTGCCGGTGTGCCCCGTGGCGATTTGCCGAAGGCCTCGTTAGGAAGGCCCTCATCAACCCGCAACGTTTAAAAACTGGCTGGCCAGTAAACGCCATATGGCAGTTACATACGACCTTCTCCTCAAGCTCATGGACGCCTACGGGGCAAGCAGCCACGAGAAGCCCATCCGGGACATCGTCAAGGCCGCCATCAAGCCCTATGTGGACGAGATGCAGACCGACAAGCTGGGGAACCTCATCTGCCACCATGGCGGCAAGGGCCCCAAGATTATGCTGGCCGCCCACATGGACGAGATCGGCCTCATGGTCCGCACTATCGACCCGCAAGGCTTCCTGACCGTGACTCCCATCGGCGGCATGGAGGCCGGCAACATTCTGGGCGACCGCGTCCGCGTCCAAACGAAAAATTCGACGATCCACGGGATCATCACGACGCGGGGCATCAGCGCCGGCGAAGACCTCAAGGAGCTCCCCGGATTTCCGGACCTCCTCGTCGACACCGGCCTCTCGAAATCCCAGCTTGAGCGCGCCGGCGTCGGGTGCGGCACCTACCTCGAGCTCGAAAACCGCTCGATCATCGAGGGCGACCGCATCTCGGGCAAGGCCCTCGACGACCGCATCGGCTGCTTCATCCTCGTCGAGGTCGCCAAGGCCTGCCGGCCGCTCGATCTTGAGGTCTACTACGTCTTCACCGTCCAGGAGGAGACCCGGCTTGCCGGGGCCCGCGTCGCCACCTGGCTCGTCGACCCCGACTTCGGCCTCGCCGTCGAGGTCACCGTCGCCGACGACGCCTCGCCCAACCCCCGCATCCGCCTCGGCGGGGGCCCCTGCATCACGATCAAGGACGAGAACATGATCGCCAACAAGCGCATCAACGCGGCCCTTAAGGCCGCCGCCAAGCGGGCCGGCATCCCGTTCCAATGGGAAATCTCCGAGTTCGGCACCACCGACGCCTCCACGATGAACATCTCCCGCCGGGGCGTCCCGGCCAGCGCAGTCGCCGTCCCCATCCGCAACATCCACACCAGCGTCGAGCTGGCCTACCTCACGGACATCCGCGACACGATCCGCCTCCTGGTTGAGTTCCTCCACCACCCCCCCAAGACGGGCCTGGACGATTAGAAACGCCACCGCCGGGATTTGAAACTGAGCAGTGCCCAAGCACTGTGATGGTCAAATCCCGTGCAGGTATCCGTTGCGTGAGCCCACCCGAAGGCTTGCCCTTTGCGTCAATGCCCCCGCCGGGATTTGAACCCGGGTCCCAGCCTTGAAAGGGCTGAATGATTGACCGGACTACACTACAGGGGCTTACTTTGTGGCAGGGACTGCCTCTACAAATGTGTTGCCCTTCGAGTGAAGTCCGGTCCTCAAAAAACCTCCGGTTTTTTGTTCGGACCGGACTACACTACAGGGGCGATTGTGAGAGGTGCGGAGCACCTTTCGACTCTAATTGCCCTGTCCGTGTATGTCCGGTCTCCAACGCGCCAGCGTTGGTTGACCGGACTACACTAACAGGGGCGTTCACTTTAGCAAGTTCAGGTCATGATTATAAAGCTATTTCTTTAAGAAAGCCTTTTCCCGTCGAACATATCCCTCCGCTCCCGGGCTCTGTCCTAAATCTCGCTTCGCTCGGCTTGTGCTGCTCAGCAAGCCCTTTGGCTTGCTGGCACACGCGGACCTGGCGGTCCGCTTTGCGCCTGCTTGCCTGCGCTCCCTGAAGCGCAGATGGACATCTCCCCGAGGGGGGCGTCCCCCTTGTCCATGTGCTTTGGGACGCAACTAGGCTCGCCCTTAAGGCGGCACAAGCACATTTAGGACAGAGCCTCGTGAATCGTGAACCCATACCTATTTATACCACAAGTTTTCGTCGCCGCCCCATGACGGAATCGCTTTTTTGGCCGGATGGGCGCTCGCGCCTTGTCACCGCCAGCGCTGTCTACATTGCGACCGTGTTCGGGTTCTCAATCCTGGCCGACGAGCACCCCTGGCCCGTCTTCCTCGGGACGGTCCCCCTCCTCGCCTACGGCGGCCTCGTCGTCGCGATGCGCATGCCTGGAGCGGTCCTGCTCTGGCTGGGACCCATCGGCATTTCAGCGCTGTTCCTGGGCGCGTGGGCCACACAGGCCCTGCCTCAGCTCAGCGGCCTGGACGGCCCCACGCTTGCCGTCGCCAATATCCTCCTTGCCTACGTCCTAAATGTGCTCCTGCTGGCCCATGGGCGCCGCGCCAAGCCCCGCGCAATAGGCGTCGGGGGCCCTCACGGTTCTCATGTGCCGGCAGCCGGGGCATCGGCAGCGACGTCCGCCGCCCAGCAGGCCGAAATCAAGGCGCTCAAGCAGACCATCACGGACCTGCAAAAGACACTCACGATCACGGAGAAGAATTTCCGCGTCACTCTGCGCACGATCGAGGACAAGTGCAAGGCCATCAACTTCGTCATCGGGCGCGTCTACGGCAACCGGCGCGGCGGCGCGCCCAGCCTGCGCGCGAAGCTACGCATCCCGCGCGACCTCTACAACGCCTTCTCCACGATGACGGCCGATTTCAAGGCCGACGATGCCAAGGCCCTCCTGGCCGTCCTGGACCAGCTGGGCGCCCACCTGGCCCACCTCGAGCAGCCCGAGCGCGCCCTGTTGGAGGCTGAGGACTTTCGGGCCGGCGGCGCGCCGCGGGAGCCTTCAGGCCGGCGCATCCTCGACGTCCTGGCCCAAGACGAGGACCCAGTCGCCGAATACCACGCCGAAGCGAAAGACATCTGCCTCAAACTCAGCGAATACCTCAAAACCCGTGCGGGTCACCAAGGCTCCAGGGAATAGGCCTTTCGCGCCCGGCCGGCCTCACCCGCACGCGGCCACGCTCTTCGGGTGCCCCGCAAAGTAGCGGCCGCACAGGTCCGAGAGCGGGCGGGCCGTCGGAAACTGCCCGCAGGAGGCGCCCTCCGGCCCGACGCCAACCGAGCTTTGCGAAAACGCGGCCCGGCATTCCTCACAGCACAGGACCCTTGAATCCGCGACGGCGTAGCCAGCCTCAGTCCACGCCTTGACGCCCCCCACAAGGTTGGTGACGTTTGTGTAGCCCATCGCCGCAAGCTCCTTTGCCGCGTCGGCGCTCATGCGGCCGCTTCGGCAGTAGATCGCAATCGGCCTGCCCTTGTCCTGGGGCAGCCGGTCCAGGTTCTTCTGGATCTCGTCGAAGGGGATGAATGCGTCGGTGCCTTCGATATGGGCCTGCTCGGGGATGTGGACATCCAGGACGAAGACAGCGGGATCCTCCATCAACCTCTTGAATCCTGCCGCCGACACATCCGCGTAGCCTGCCTCCTGGTGCATGCCGTCCATGTGGCCGGGGGGCATGACGAGGGCGTTATTGGCCTCGCGCCCCGCGGAGAGTTCCTCCGCCGTCTTGCCTTCGACTTGCTCGTCACTCAGAAGGCGCGTTCCAATCCACGCATAGGCCTCATGATTCAAGAGGGCCTCCGACGAGATCTTCCCGGCGTCATAATACACGGTAACCACGTGGCCCTCGTACTCGAATCCCGCATCCAGGACTCCGCCCAGGCCTTCCAGCGTCGAGAGAATCACCCCTGGGAACGTTTCGCACATCTCCTGGTCCATGTCGGGGAGGCCAAAGACGAGCTTCCTCATTCCGGGTGCCTCCGTCGTATTGGCTGGGTGAGTCTGCGGGACTTGTGCCGGGCCGGCGCAGGCCGCCATTGCGGCTGCAGCTGCCAGGACTGCCAGGAGAAGCGGCATGCGCATATCGGTCTGCACCAGTCCCTCTTTTATGAAGTTTATGAATCTCCCTGCTCTGTTGACATCATGCACCGCCACCCTTAGGGGCGAGCCGTGGCGCGCCAAACCAGCGCTGCACCCAGGGGGTCGCCCCGTACGGGGATGGGTGCCCTGCGGTGGTAAAATCTTGACGGTGAGCAGGGTGGCGGCGGCCGCAAGGCCGATGATGTCAACAGGGCCGAATATCCCAACACCACCACGACCGCACGCACCGGCTTCGACCACAACGCCGTGCGCTCCCTGCGCTGGATCAATTCCCCCAGCCACGCAATTATCCTCGCTTGATTCTTGCGTGGCTAGCTTGATTCTTGCGTGGCTATCGTGCGCCGTCTGAGATTCCGGCGTTATTCCCTCTTGAAAAGCTGGGCCGTCCCCCATGGTTGCCGCTTCCGCGGCGCCCTCGGCGCCTTCGACCCTGACCGCTGTCCGCCCGCCCACTCTGGAGGTGCGGTGCGTGGCTGCCAACTCCTCCTCGCCCATGACCGCTGCCACCGCCCCATTGTCCATGGCTCTCGCCGCCGCCAGAGCCGCGATGGCCTCCGCCCCGGCCCTGCCCCCCGCGCCCGAATCCGTCCCGGTTTCCGAAGCCCTCGCGGCGCCCCTGGACCCGGCCGAAGCCGCCCGTGCGCTGCTCGCCGCGGCTGAAGCGGACGCGCTGAAACTCGGGCAGCGTCTGCTGGCTGATCTGGAGGGACTCGTCGCGGAGCACGTTGTTGAAGTTGTCGTAGTCCCGGTCGGACAGGAGCGTGACGGCGTCGCCCTCGTCGCCGGCCCGCGCGGTGCGCCCGATCCGATGCACATATTCCCCCGAGGTCTTGGGCACATCGTAGTTGTAGACGTGGGAGACATTGCGGATGTCCAGGCCGCGGGCCGCGACATCGGTCGCGACCAGGACGTTGATGTGGTCCGCCTTGAGCGCGTTGAGCGCCTTGAGACGCTTGTCCTGGGAGAGGCCGCCGTGGATCGCGGCGGCCCGGATGCCGTTCTGCTTGAGGTTGCGCGCCACGATGTCGGCCTCCCGGCGCGTGGCAGTGAAGACCAGGGAGAACGCATGATCGTTGGACGAAAGCAGATGCACCAGGAGGGAGAACTTCTCCGGCTGGCGCACGACGTAGAAGACCTGGCGGAGCAGGCTCTTGTCGACGTGAACGTCGCCCTTGATGACGACGGGGTCACGCATATGCTGGCGCACGAGTTGGTAGACACCCTCCGACAGCGTCGCCGAAAACAGGAGGGTCTGGCGGTCGGCCGGGGCATGGCTGATGATCTCCTCGACGTCCTCGATGAAGCCCATCTCGAACATCTTGTCGGCCTCGTCCAGGACGAGGAAGCGAACTTCGCTCAGGTCGAGGGTGCGCCGCCCCAAGTGATCCAGAAGGCGGCCAGGCGTGCCCACCACGACTTCCGCGCGCCGGATCGCGTCAATCTGGGGGTTGATGCCGACGCCCCCGAAGACTGGGGCGACTTTGATGTGGAGATAGCGGCCGAAGCTGGCCATCGCCTCGGCCACCTGGACGCACAATTCGCGCGTCGGCGTCAGGATGAGCACCTGCATGCCGCTGCCCGGCTGGATCATCTCCAGGATGGGGATGCCGAAGGCCGCGGTCTTGCCGCTGCCGGTCTTGGACTGGCCGAAGATGTCGCGCCCCTGGAGGATCTCGGGGATGCATTGCTCCTGGATGAGGGTGGGCTCGCTGTAGCCCAGCGCCTTGATGGCTTTCACAATCTCTGATTTCAACTGCACGTTTTTTATTTCCATAACTAGTCCACTTAGACGTAGGATGGCCGTTTGGGCCTCTCTAAGGTTCGCATAGGGCCTGTAGCCCCCGACCATTTATAAATGTATTAGTCTTGCTGGTCACAAAGCCCCAGATGCTCGGCCTTTTTGGCCGTGTTGGCGGCCCCCACGAGTTTCCCTTTGCCCCCTGTACTCGTCTCCCTGGGGGCTTCGTGCATGGCTTGAACCAGACGCTTGAACCAGACAAATGCGATTGGGCTTCACCGCGGTCTTCGCGGAGTGCGGGCCTTGCCGAAAATCAGAAATCCCGCCGCTCGGCGCGCACCGCGGCCTGAAGGCACGCGGCATAAGCACGCCTCGCCGCTACAGGCCGGATTTCAGATTTCAACAGAGCTGGCGCTGCGGCCCCGTTGAAACCATTCGCCTGGCGGCGTTCGCCACCCTGTTCGCGAGGGTCTGGAGCAAGCGAGGATGCCGTATCCCCGTAGCCCTCAGAAACCCAAGGGGTTTCTGGGGTCCACAACAGCCTACGGC
>CAYUKJ010000040.1:0-5971 GCA_964445245.1 uncultured Methanosarcinales archaeon
GAGCCCACGCGCGGCCAGCGTGCCTATCTCGCTGTCCTCCGGGGCATCGACTTCATGGAGCGCACAAGCGGCCAGCGCCGGCGCGCCCCGCCAGTCGGCGAGGAATTGTCTGCGCTCCTCCGCGAGGCCGGGGCGGCGGCAGGCATGGACGTCTCAGGCCTCTCGCGGCCGCCTCGCCAAAAAGGCCCAGGCTAAACGCGTGAAAAATAATTCACAACATTTTTAAATGCTTCCTTTTTTTCGCTTTTTCATGACTGACAACGAAATCCCAACAAGATACGAGAATGTCCTGACATCGACCCCGGCCTGGCACCGTGAGACGTACTTCCAGGCCCGGCGCCCCGAAGAGGGGGGCGAGCATACCGTACGCATCGAGGCCCTTGTCGCGAAGGATGAGGACCAGGAATGGCTCAGCCTCCAGCGGAACTTTGAGACGAAGACCCCGAGCTCCGACAACGGGGCCGGCCCCGCTCTTTCCGCCACGCAGGAAGTCCGCTACGAGCTCAATATCGTGCGCGAGACGCTCCGGCCCGGGCACGAAGGGCCGCGAAAGCACTACAAGATCATCGCGATTATCGCGGGCGACAAGGCCCAGCGGTGGTATGAGCAGCTGGATAAGCAGGTCCCGTCCAAGAACGGGCATAATGACCTCGAGGACGCGCTGTTCATGCGGTACGTGTAGCCGGAATCTTTTTTTTTGGGTTTGGTTTTTTCAAGCGGTTATTCTGAAAAGAGACGGGGAAATACGGGTCGCCGGAGCTTTCTGGGACGCTCTCCACGATTGGCGAGTTGACAGACTATCTCGAGTGAGCGGTGGGGTCTCCCTGCGCCTTCACGACCGGGCCACTGAGGCAGCCACCCGCTCGAAGTGCAGCCCGCAGATCGCCAGTTCCACGGCCACAGGCAGCGCGCGGATGCGTGTGAACAGCGTCGAGAAGATCAGCTTCCAGTACAGGAAGCGGGAGCGCGAGAGGAGCCCGATGCGCCACGCGCTTTGGGCGAAGGCGCCAAGCTCTGTCAGGGAGATCCTCGTGCGGGCGGTGGGCCTGTACGCCCGGAGGAAGGTGTGGATGCGGGCGTAATACTCGCGCGGCGAGTAGATGGTGGAGACGATGCGCCTGTAGCCGCTGACCAGCGTGCCGGCGTCCATCTTGGGCACGAAATTTAGGTGGCCGTCGGTGTTGCCCCCCGTCGTCTCGCCCAGGAGCCGGTCCTCGCGGGCAAGCCGCCGCCACAGCCGCGTCTGGGGCAGCGCCGTCAGGACGCCGACCATGGCCGTCACGATGCCGACGCGCTGGATGAACCGGATCTGGGCGTCGAAGATGCCCTCGGAGTCGCTGTCGAAGCCCACGATGAAGCCGCCCATGACCTGCATGCCGTGCGCGTGCAGGGCCAAAACCGTGTCCGCGAGGTCGCGCCCCGTGTTCTGGAACTTGCCGCACTCCTTGAGGCCGTCCTCGCTGGGCGTCTCGATGCCCAAAAAGACGCGGGAGAAGTTGGCGGCGCTCATGTCGCGCAGGAGGGGCGCGTCGTCAGAGATGTTCGTGCTGGCCTCGGTCATGAAGGCGAACGGGTAGCGCCGCGCCTTCTGCCAGCCGATGAGCTCGCCAAGCAGCGCCTTGACGGCGACTTTGTTCCCGATGAAGTTGTCGTCGACGACAAAGACGTTGCCGCGCCAGCCCCGCGCGTGCAGGCCGTCAAGCTCGGCCAAAAGCTGGGAGGGAGTCTTGGTTCGCGGTACGCGGCCGTTCATGACGATGATGTCGCAGAACTCGCAGTTGAAGGGGCAGCCCCGCGAGAACTGGACGGCCATGGATACGTAGTCCTTGGGGTTGATCAAGGACCAGAGGGGCGCGGGCGTCGCCGTGATGTCGGGCCGCGCCTCCGAGGTGTAGATGCGCCCGGGGGCGCCGCGCGCCAGGTCCTCAAGGAACATGGGCAGGGTGGTCTCGGCCTCGTTGAGGATGAGGTGGTCCACTTCGCTGAACTGCTCGGGCTGCGTCGTGAAGACCGGCCCGCCGGCCACGACGGTCTTGCCGGCTGCCTTGCAGCGGGCGATGACGGCCTTCGCGCTCGACTTCTGCACGATCATGGCGCTGACAAAGACGAGGTCCGCCCAGGCCAGGTCGTCGTCTTTGAGGGCCCGGACATTGGTGTCCACCAGGCGCTTCTCCCAATCTTGGGGGAGGAGCGCCGCCACCGTCAGGAGCCCCAGGGGCGGAAACGCCGCCTTCTTCCTCACGAAGCTGAGGACGTGCCGGAAGCTCCAGAACGTGTCGGGATATTCGGGGTAGACGAGCAGAGCTTTCAGGGGGCACCTCTTATTCAGGCTGTGCCGCAATATACTATATAAATATTTGGGAGGCCTGATTCCGGAATCCTGCCTATCCCGTCGTCTCCTCGATTTTCAGCCCTTTGCGCTCCCGGATCTGGCGGGAAGGGGGATTGTGGCTGCATCTCGCACGGACGCCCCAAATGCATTGTCGTCAATCGGGTCGCCAGAATCACTCACTCAGGTCTGGGCAAGTACTTGACGTAGATGAGGAAGAATTTCTCGTAGGTCTGCCGGTGTCTTTGGAGGAAGAAGCGGAGCAGTTTGTCCTTGTGGCCGAAGTCGAAGGCTTCGAGGGCGGCAAGATACGCGATTCGCTGGCTTTTCCGGATGATCAGCGGCGGATAGCCGTGCTCGTGGAGGATGACGTTTGCCAGGACGCGGCCCACGCGGCCGTTGCCGTCCTCGAAGGGATGAATCTGCTCGAAGCGGGCGTGGAAGACGGCGGCGCGCTGCAATGGGTGCAAGCGGGGGTGCTGGTGGTGCCACTGCAGGAGCTTATGCATCTCTTCCTGGACGCGCTCGGGGGGCGCCGTCTCCATCCGCCTTCCGAGGAGGAAGTTGGGGAGGGCCTTGTAGCCGGCGCGGACGCCGGTGTTTTGCATGAGGATTCTGTGGAGCCGGAGGACACACTCCTCCGTGAGCCGGAGCTTGTTGGCAAAAAGCGCCCGCATGGCCTTGCGGGTGTTGAGGGCCTCGTAGACCTCGCGCAGGTCCTGGCCCCGGGCGGCCCGGTTCTCGGCGAAAAGCAGGGTCACATCCTTGAGCGTCAGCGAGTTGCCCTCCAAGGCGTTGGATTCGTACGTGAAATTGGCCGTGAAGCGGTCGACGACGTCGCGCAGTTGCGCCGGCGAGAGACGCCGTCGGATGGCCTTGTACCACAGCTTGCTTGCCTCGAGGCGCTCCAGCGCGGCGACCGGGAAGATCATGTCGTGGCCGTACTGCGAAGCCCCTGCCCGGCACAGGTCCCCAGCGATTCTTTTCTCCAGGATGTCCCGAAGGGGCTTAAGGTCTGTTGGCCGCCGCGGGTCATAGTCCTTAAGGTAGAGCGAATACTTCTTCACCCTCCCATCCGGGAGCCGGACGGACTTCTCGAGGTAGTGCCGGGGCAGCCCGTTGATGATCTTTCTGCTGACGAAGGCCATGGGCTGCAAGTAACCCTACATATTTATATATATTGTGTTTTTGTAGGGTTACACTTTCCTGTTCGACAGGCCCGGGAGGGCACGGCCAGGAGGCTTTATAAGCCCTGCGCACCTCCTTGGTGTCATGACACTCCTCATCGCATTCCAAGGCAAGAATTGCGCTCTGATGGCCTCTGATTTGCTCGTCGAGCATGTAAGCCGCGAGCATCTCGCCCTCCCGCCGAATCAGCGCACCTACGTCAAGGTGCTCTGCGAGAAAGTTCGCACCACACGCCACGGCGACTACATGGCCTACAGCGGCAGCCTGAATTCCGATGAGAACCGCCACGTGTACGGGAAGTCCCTCGCGGACTTGCTCGCGCGGCCTCCGTGGGATGATGCAGATGTTCGGTCCAATGTTTTGGCCTCGCTCTTCTTCGCGTCCTTCCGAGAGGCGCAACTGTTTGTGGGGACGCCCACAGTGCCCTTCGGACCGGTGACACGCGAACAGCCCTTCTGGTGCACGCCCGTGGCAGATTCGTCCATTTCGTCGGACCTGAGCGGTGTCACCGGGAGCCTGATGAACGCGACGGTGCGCCGAGACAGGGGCTTTTTGCGGGAACTCTCGCATGCCTGGGGCGAAGAAGTGTTGCGCGCGGAAGGGGCCGCGGAGAGTTTTGCTGGCTACGCCAGCTACTTGTTTTCGCCCGGCAAGGTCAGGCGGCTCACGCGGCGCCCGGGGATCCTGAAGGGTTGCCCGGAAGGGCGGGTGAATAACGAGGGGCTGCTTTGCGCCGAACTGCCTCTGACCTCTGACGCGGTGTATGAGGAGGAGAGCGCTTAACCAGTCGTCTCCTCGATTTTCAGCCCTTTGCGCTCCCGGATCTGGCGGATGACGGTGTTCTGCATCTCGCCGGGGAGGCGCTCGAAGGCCTGGTCGACGACCGAGAAGTTGCCGCGCCCCTCGGTGCCGCTGCGCAGGTCGCTTGCGAGCCCGAACATCTCCGCGACGGGCAGCTTCGCCTTGACGACGACTGTTGCCCCCTCCTGGATCATGTCGAGGAGCTGCCCGCGCTTGTTCGCCACCAGCTTTGAGATCTCGCCCATGAACTCGACGGGGGCCTCGAACTGGAGCGTCTGCACAGGCTCAAAGAGCATGGGCCGCGCGTCGGCCATCGCGCCCCGGATGCCGTCGCGGATCGCCGGGTACATCTGGGCGGGTCCGCGGTGGATGGCGTCCTCGTGGAGCTTCACGTCGTCCAAAGTGACTTTGAGCCCGAAGCACGGCTCGCGGGCGATCGGGCCCTTTTTCATCACGTCCTCGAACATGTCGAGGACCAGGCCCTGGATCTCGCCGATGTGGACGATGCCGCGGGTGCCGTCGACGAACATGTTGGTGCCGAAGATGTCCCAGACCTTTCGGGCCTCCTTGCTCTCCATCCCGCACTCGATAAAGGCGCTCCAGAGATCCTCGTCCTTTTTCTTGATGCGGCCCTCGTATATCTTGCCTTCCTTGATGGCGGCCATGAAAGGAGCTGGCAGGGGCTCGACGAAGAAGTAGAGCTTGTTGTGCTTGTTGGGCGACTTGCCCTCGGCCGCGACGGCGTTGCGGCCCATGCAGGTCTCGCGGTAGACGACGATGGGCGGGGAGCTTTGGATCTCCAGGTCCTTTTCGCGGATGATGCGGTTCTCGATGATCTCCAGGTGAAGCTCGCCCATGCCGCTCATGAGGTACTCGCCGGTCTCCTGGTTGATCTCGATCTTGAGGCTGGGGTCCTCCTTGCCGACGGTCTGGAGGACCTCGATGAGGCGGGGCAGCTCGGAGGGCTTCTTGACCTCGATGGCTTTGGTGATGACGGGCTCGAAGATGTGCTTGATTGCCTCGAAGGGGTCGGTGGGCTCGTTCGAGATGGTCTCGCCGGCGTAGCTGTTCTTGAGGCCGCCGATGCCGACGATGTTGCCGGCGACGACGTGGTCGACGAGCTCCTTCTTGGGGCCGTTTGCGATGAAGACCTGCTGGCAGCGCTGCTGGCTCTTGGCCCGGTTGAGGTAGATCGTGTCGCCCTTGCGCAGGGTGCCGGAGAAGATGCGTCCCGTCGCGATCTCGCCGGCCTGGGGGTCCACGATGATCTTGGTGATGATGAACATCAAAGGGCCATTGGGGTCGCACTTGACAAGCGCCTGGCCGACGGGCGAGTCGAGCTCGCCGTGCCAGATCTTGGGGATGCGGTACGCCTGGGCCATGACGGGGTCGGGATGGTGCGTGATGACGGCCGTCAGGATGACCTTGTGGAGCGGCGCCTTGTGCTTGAGCTCCTTCCAGGAGTCGTCGCCCTTCTCGTAGGCGGTGATGACGTCCTTGAAGGTGATGCCGTGCTCCTTCATGTAGTTGATGGAGAGCGCCCAGTTGTGGAACGCGCTGCCGAAGCACACGCTCCCGTCCTGGACGTTGACCTGCCACCGCTGCCCGTAGGGCTCCTCGGCGATGCCGTTTATGAGGCGGTTGACGTCGGTG
>CAYUKJ010000040.1:5981-8285 GCA_964445245.1 uncultured Methanosarcinales archaeon
TGTTGATGAAGCGCTGCTGCATCGCCTCCGGCGTCAATTTGAGCTCCTTGATGAGGCGGTCGCTCTTGTTGATGAAGAGGATGGGCTTGACGCGCTCGCGCAGGGCCTGGCGCAAGACGGTCTCGGTCTGGGGCATGATGCCCTCCACGGCGTCCACCAGGACAATCGCGCCGTCGACAGCCCGCATGGCGCGCGTCACATCGCCCCCGAAGTCGACGTGCCCGGGCGTGTCGATGAGGTTGATGAGGTACTCCTCGCCCTTGTAGGTGTGGACCATGCTGACGGCCGCCGCGTCGATCGTGATGCCGCGCAGCTGCTCGTCCTCGTGGAAGTCCAGCTGCAGCGCCTTGCCGGCCAGCTCCTCGCTCATCATGCCCGCGCCGGCGAGCAGGTTGTCGGAGAACGTCGTCTTGCCGTGGTCGATGTGCGCGCAGATCGCGATGTTGCGGATGTACTTGGGCTTGGGCATGATCGCCAGAACCCGGTCAACCATTTTGGCCATAGGGAATCCTCTTTAAAGCGGGTTTTTAAGGGTGCAAACCGAGGCAGGGCAGGGGTTTTTATAGGTTGCGGAAGGTTGCCTCAGCAGAAAAGTCGCCTGCGGCGTGGGTTATGGGCTGCTCGCCTTTGCTTCATCCGTCCGCCCGCCGACGTCTCCCCAAAGGCCGTCAAAGACCTCGGAGGTTCTTGGATTCCCTAGACGCTCAGGGGGTGTTGGGGAGGGCCCCCCTGGCCGGCCGGCAGCTGTCCTTGGGGAGCTTCTTTCTGGAGCCGGAATGGAGACGGAAGGTTCTCTTGTTTCCCGCCTGGACTGCGAACCGTTATGGGAGCCATTGCAGTATCCCTGTCAAGAACCGTTCAGGAAACATTTAATACTGGCTTGGAATCACCAAGTGATGCCGTCCGTGCCGCGCACCTGGCTCATCCTTAGCCTCCTCTTTCTCCTCAGCTTCTCCGTCAGGCTCTTTCCCTTCTATCTGGGCTACAATGTCCCGTTGGGGTATCAGGACGTGGCTTCGCACATGTCCTTGGCACTCGACATCTCTGAAGGCCGATTCTCCGCGGTCCTCCACCCCTGGTGGCATGTCAAGAACCATTACCTCATGGACGGGCATGACGTGGTTGACAGGAGCGCCGCCACGTTTTTCTATCCGCCGTTTCTTGGCTTCTTCCTTGCTGGCGCGTATCATGTCATGCCCCCTGCGGAGGCCACGATCATCGCGGTGAGCCTCCTGTACTCGCTTTCCGTGATAGCGGCCTTCATGCTCTGCAAGTCCTTTCAAATCAGCGACGGCCCAGCACTGGTTGCCTCAGGCATTGTCGCTATCTCGCCGGCGCTGCTCAAATCCCAGATCTTCGGCTTCTGGACCTTTGCCGTGGCCCTCATCTTCATGGTCCTCTCGTATGCTCTCTTGCGCCGGCGGTCCAGCCGGTCTGCCTATGCCGGCGCGCTTTTCGCGGTCCTCTCAGTCCTGGCGCAATGGGCGTTTCTGGCGTTTCCGCTTCTGCTGGGGCTGGCGGAGCGGCTCGTCAGCAAGAACAAGGAGGCGAAGCGCTATCTTCTGGCCGCCTATATCGGCATGGCTCCCTTTCTCATTGCCTTGGTGTCGACCTCGGATGTCCTCGGGTACATCATCACGTACTATGGCCGCTTCGAGTGGCCAAACGCCTTCTTGCTGGTCCTCTCGGCAATTGGGTTCCTCCTCACCTTTCGGAAGCACGCGGCAGTCGCGGCGGCGTGCGCAGCGGCGGCCATGGCGGCCGTCTTCTTCCACAAGCTGAACATCCGTTTCATGTTCGCGGACATGCTTCAGTACACCGTGCCGTTCTTCATGGCGTTCTTCGCCGCAGCCGCCTTTGAGTGGGCGATGCCGCGCCGGAGGGCCAAGGAGAAGACGCCCCCCAGAGCGCAAAGCGTGCGCGGATGGATCCCCCTGGGCGTGGCCCTCCTTCTTCTATTGGGGTCGGTCTGCATGGACGCGCTTGCACTCTCCCAAATAATCAAGGAGCGGCGGCCCTCCATCTCTTCTTTGCAGCTCGATGATCTGCTTAGGATGCGAAAGGGCTTTGAGCCGACGCCGAAGACCCTTCTTGTGGCCGGCGACACCGTCATTGGCGCCGGGAGGGGACACTGGCTTACCATCGTAGGCAAGGATTCCCTCATCGAGTACCCTTTCGCGCACAAGGGCGAAGACATGGCGGCCTATCATGCGCGCTATGTGCTTGGCAGAAAAGACGGCATAAATGACTTGGCGATTTACACTCTCGAGATCGAGAATGCCTCGTTTGTTATGCGCCAGACCC
>CAYUKJ010000041.1:0-8198 GCA_964445245.1 uncultured Methanosarcinales archaeon
ATGAAGGCATAGGCCACCATGCCGATGCCGGCTAGGATGATCTCCCGCCGGCCCGCCCGGTCCGGGCGGAACAGCGCGAAGATGAGGCCCAGGGCCCCGATAAAGAACCCGACGTTGAAGTTCTTGTAGGGCGCGCCGCCGACCTGGCGGACGATGCTGCCCAGCGTGGAGGGGTTGAGCTCGGCGACGGTCGTGAAGACGTTGGGCCACAGGTCTTCTTTGGCCGGGGCCTTGATGGCCGTGAAGCGCTGCAGGGCGAAAAACGGCGCCTTCGAGGCGACGGCAACGCCAGAAAAGACCGAGACGAAGAGGAACGAGGCGACAAAAAAGACGCCGACGACCTGGAGCGTCTGCCGGATGTGGGGATCGGTGAAGAACGCCTTGAGTCGCCGGTCGCGCAGGAAGTTGCGGACCAGGATGAAGACGATATAGACGCCAAGGGTCCCCAGGATGAAATCGAAGATGTACCACCAGCCGCTCCAGGCGTAGCTGAACAGGCCCATCAGCAGGCCCGCGACGCCGCCGAGGACGAGGCGCCCCCTGAGGCGCTGGGCCTCGAAGGCCTCCAGGAAGGCCCAGGCGATGAAGAGGGGGAACATGACGTTGTAGGGGTCCGTGTCGACGGTGCCGCCTGTCGAGCGGCCCAGAAAGGCGATGTTTGTCGCCAGGATGACGCCGGCGACAAAGCCGCCGAAATTTCCGGCGAAGCGCCGCGCGATGAAGAATGCCGGGACGGTGGCCAGCGCCGAGACGATGACTGAGACCAGCGAAAATGAAAACATCACGTTCACCTTGGGGTCGAAGAGCGAGAGCACCTTGTGGATGCCGAAGCTGAAGAGGGAGTGGAAGTCGGGCCTGTCGATGGGGGCGCCCAGCGGCGCGTTCATGTGGTCGTCGAGCTTGACGCCGTCGCGCTCGACGTCCCAGACGTGGCCCTTCTCGGCGAGGTTGCGCACGCGCCGGAAGTAGAACCAGGTGTCGATGTCGGCCAGGTAGGTCTGGTTGCGCCCGTTATTATCGACGTACTGGAACTCGGACTTGAAGCGGTCGGCCGTCTCCGAGATCTGCTGGCTGGCCACGGCCTTGTTCTGCCGAAGGAATTTGTCGAGCTCCTCGTTGACAAGGGCGGCCTTCTCGTTGGCGGGCAGGTTGGGGTACTGGCCGTTGATCTGGCCCGCAATCTGGCCGCGGTAATAGTTGTGGACGCTGTTTTTGGCCCATTCATCGGCCTGGGGCAGGTAGACGGCCTGGGTGCGGACGTACGCGGCCACAAAGAAGGGGATGAGCACCAGGAGCGCGACGAGGAGCGCTTCATTTTTGAGAAGCCGTCCCCAGTCGAACCGGAGCGGCTCGCTGGCGTGGCGGGGCTTGGGCCGGAGGTTGCTCCGGAGCCGTCTTGGCGGGCGGAGCCTCGGACTTTGGGGCCTTCAGGGATTTGAGGCCTTCGATGTCAAGGGAGAACTCGTCGTCTGGCATATCACCCTCAACGCGGGAAGATTCGAAGGCCCTTTTTAAACTTTTGGGTGAGGCAATCCGTGCGCTCGTCGAGAAATCGAGTAGGAGAATCCCGTGCGGATCTAGGAGGCTGCCCGGATGGCGTCAAGGGACTCCTGGTTTTCGAGGCTCCCCAGATCGCCGGGCTCCTCGCCCAAGTAGAGCCGGCGGATGAGGCTGCGCAGAATCTTTGCGGAGCGCGTCTTTGGAAGCATGCGCACGAAGCGGACATCGGCGGGCTTGAAGGACTTGCCCATGGCTTGGACGACGGCGGCCGAAAGTTCGGCCCGCAGCGCCTCGCTTGGGGCGCGGCCGGGGTGGAGGACGACAAAACAGACGGCCTCCTCGCCCTTGAGGGCGCTCGGCACGCCGATGGCGGCCGCCTCCGTGACGGCCGGGTGCGCGTTCAGCGGCGCCTCGAACTCGGCGGGGCCGACGCGCTTGGCCGCGATGTTGATCGTGTCGTCGCTGCGCCCGTGCAGGAACCAGAAGCCCTCGGCGTCGACATGGGCCCAGTCGCCGTGGTACCAGACGCCGGGCCAGCGCGAAAAATACGTGTCGAGGTAGCGCTGCGGATCGTTGAGGAAGCCCTTGGTCATCGAGGGCGCGGGCTGCTTGCAGACCAGGTGCCCGATGCCCCCGCGCACCGGCTTGCCGGCGTCGTCGAAGACGTCGACATCCATGCCTGGGGCCGGCCCGTAGAGGGTGCAGGGTTTTAGCGGCGTCACGACGGTCGGGAAGAGGAGGCAGCCGATGATCTCGGTGCCTCCGCTGATGTTGATGACGGGGCAGCGGGCGCCTCCGGCATGCTCGAAATACCAGAGGTAGGATTCGGGGTCCCACGGTTCGCCCGTCGAGCCCAAGATGCGCAGCGAGGAGAGGTCGCATCCGTCTAGGGGCTCAGTGCCGTAGCGCATCAGGAGGCGCACGCCGGTCGGGGCCATCCCCAGGACGCTGACGCGGTGTGCGGCGATCGTTTTCCACAGACGGTCGGGGTCGGGATAGCCGGGCGCGCCCTCGAAGAGGACCATCGTGGCGCCGTGGAGCGCCACGCCGATCATCTCCCAGGGCCCCATCATCCACCCGATGTCCGTCATCCAGAGAACGACGTCCTCGGGGCGGAGGTCGAGGGCATAGCGCAGCTCCTTGCCGATTTGGGCAAGCGCGCCGGCGTGGGTGTGGATGCAACCCTTCGGATTGCCGGTCGTGCCGGAGGTGTACAGGATGAGGCAGTGGTCCTCCGCACTGGCAATGACCGTCTCAAAAATGGCAGACTGCGCCAGGACTGCATCCTGCCAAGTTCTGTCTCGTGATGACATCGGACACGGAGCTGGTATGCGCGGATAGACAATGACATGGCGGACGCTGGGGACTTCGGCGATCGCCTCGTCAAGGATGGCCTTGAGGGGTACCTCTTTGCCGCGCCGGACAGCGGCATTCGCCGTAAAGACGACCTTGGCCTGGCCGTCCCGCAGGCGCGCCGCCACCGCCGGTGCCCCGAAGCCGGAAAAGATGGGGATTGCGACGGCCCCGGCCCGGAAGCAGCCGAAGAGGACTGCCACAATGTCGGCGACCAGCGGCATGTAGATGCCGACGGCGTCGCCCCTGCGGACGCCGAATTGTGCGAGGCAGTTGGCGACTTGGCTTGCGCGCGCGTCCAGCTCCGCATAGGTGAGCACTGAAGCTGTGCCGTCCTCGCGAGCCGCAATCACGGCGGCCTTGCCTGAGACAGGGGTGCCGCGGTGGCGCTCCAGGCAGTTCTTCGCGATGTTGATCTTGCCTCCAACAAACCACTTGGACCACGCGATGCCCCGCGAGTCGTCGAGGATCCGGGTATAGGGCGCATCCCACATCAGGCCCAGGTCCTCGTCCACCTGCGCCCAGAACCAGCGGATGTCCGCCACAGACTTTTTTTGGAGGTCCGCATAGGACGCCGCGCCGACTTTGCGCATGAAGCGCGCGATATTGCTGTGCGCCAGGTGCTCGGGCGAGGGTCGCCAGATGACGCGGTCCGTCTCCATGCCGCCCCGAAGCTGGACGGGGGCTTTAAACGTTGTGGTGGCGCACCCCAAACTTTTTATTTCGGCCTCCTGGACGAGGGCGGCATGGTCGAATCCGAAGCGCGCTTCGTGTGGCGGCAGCTCCTGTTTCTCCTACAGCTCCCGTTCCTCTTCCTGCTCGTCCTGGCGCGGCGACGGCCATTCTCGGCCCTCACAGCGCCGATTGGGGAGCTGTGCGCGTTCGTGCTCGAGGCGAAGGCCACGGCCTTCCTCATCCTGCTCAACGCGGCCGTCTTTGTCCTTGAGGTGTTCGTCATCCCGCCGACCGAGCTTGCGCGCTGGGTGTTCGAGCCCTCACAGCTCCGCACTTGGAACTTTGGGCCGATGGCGGCCTCATGGTTCCTGCACGCGTCGCTTCTGCACCTTGGGGGCAACATGCTGGCGCTCTTCATCTTCGGGCGCGTCGTCGAAGGCGCCGTGGGGGCTGCGCGCTTCCTGCTCGTCTATTTTGGCAGCGCCCTCTTTTCGTCGCTGGCCTCTGCGCTTTTCGGTGAGGGCGGCATCGGGGCCAGCGGCGCGATTGCCGGTGTGATTGCGGCAGGCCTGCTCCTTCGGCCCCTTGCCTGGACGTTCCTGGTCGGCGGCATCCCGCTGCCACTGATGGTCGTCGGGTGGCTCGCAATCGCGGCCGAGGTGTTCTGGCTGCTGCGCCCGCGCGCCGACAACATCGGACACTATGCGCATCTGGGAGGCTTCGCATCCATTCTGTTTCTGATGTTCATCCTATCCCCAAAATCACGCGACGAGCTCAAGAAAGGGTTCTGGATCAATGCCGTGTGCTTGGCGCTGACCGGCGGGCTGCTGTGGTGGCTGCGGCGATAAACACATATAAATCCAGGCCGGCTCCAGCCACCATGCCCTTTCCCAACCTCAAAGGCAAGCACAGTTTCGAGCCCGTCTTTGGGCCGGACGACTTCGTCGCCTACATGAAAAAGACGAAGCTCTATCCGACCTACCCGGCACCCAAGGGCATCATCTTGTGCTACTGGAAGGGGCCCATGCAGCGCGTCCTGCGCCGGCACCGCGCAAAAAAAGTCAGGAGCTTCTACGGCGACATGTACCTCCTTGGCGACACCGGCAACACGGTGGCCGTCGTCGGCGGTTTCGGCATCGGCGCCCCGGCTGCCGCGGCGCTCCTTGAAGAGCTCATCTCGTGCGGCACCACGCGCTTTGTGTCGGTCGGCACCGCAGGCGGCCTCCAGCGCCCGCTGCGAAACGGGGACGTCGTGGTGTGCGGGCGCGCCATCCGGGACGAAGGCACCTCGCACCATTATCTCAAGCCCTCCAAGTACGCGCACGCCTCACCCGCCATGGTGGCGCACCTTGCCCGGGCCCTAGAGCGGCGCGGCATCTCCTACGTCAGAGGCACCACCTGGACGATCGACGCCCCCTACCGTGAAACGGTCCAGGAGGCCCGGCACTACCAACGCGAGGGCGTCGCCACCGTCGAGATGGAGGCCGCCGCCCTTTTCGCGGTCGCCACGGTGCGGGGCGCACAGCTGGCTTCGGTATTCACTATCAGCGACTCGCTTGCGGAGCTTGAGTGGAAGCCGGAGTTCCACACGAGGCACACGGCCAAAGGACTGGAAACGCTGTTTTCTGCGGCGGTCGAGGCACTCCTGGACCCGGAGGACTGCAGGAAAAGAAGAAGGGAAAGTAAAATACCAGCAGGTCCTTTCCGATGAGCATGCCCAAAGTCCTCCTCGACACCGACCCCGGCGTCGACGACGCGCTCGCCCTCATCTACGCATTCAAAGCAGGCCTTGACGTCATCGCCGTCACGACCGTGGCCGGCAATGTACCCCTGATCAATACCACGGCTAACGCCAAGTTCATCGTGGAGCGGCTCCTGCACAGCTCGATTCCGGTGTATGCCGGCTCGGCCGCGCCGCTGGAACGCGAGCCCATTTACTCCACGTCACATGGCCGGACTGGACTTGGGGACATTGAGCTGGACGCCGGGCCGGAGAGCCTGAACTGCCAGGGGGTTGAGAAAATCGTGGAGGCGGCCCGCAGGCACGGGAGCCAGCTTTCCGTCATCACGCTCGGGCCGCTGACGAATCTGGCCCGCGCCGTGCTGTCCGACCCGGAGGCGATCCGCCGCATCCGGGAGATCTATGTCATGGGGGGTGCCATCTTGACCTATGGCAACCACAGCCGCGTCTCGGAATTCAATTTCTTGGCGGACCCGCACGCCGCGCACACCGTCCTTTCCGCCAACCTCAATCTCGTCCTTGTCCCCGTCAATGTCTGCCGCCAGGTCCTCTTCACGGACGAGCACCTTGCCTCCCTTGCCGGGATGCCCGACTTCGACGTCGTGAAAAAAATCCTTGGTCCGTTCGGGCGCCGATACCGGGAGCGTGGGTTGGCCGGGGCTCCGCTGTACGACCCCCTCACCGTCGGCCTCTTCCTGAACCGGGACCGGATGACGGCGGTTCCCATGGACATCCAGATCGAGACGAGGGGCGAGCACACGTTGGGCATGTGCGTGCCCGAACTCCGCCCCGGCCGCCCGGCTGTCCCGAACGTCCATGTGGTCGAGCGCATTGACCCCGAGTATTACTTAACCCATTTCCTGGACACGCTGCAGAAACCGGCGTAATCTCACTTCATCCGCTTCAATTCCTCAGTAATGTCATTGAGCTGCTTGACGTTCTCGGTGAACGTCGGGAGCACCTTTGAGAACACCTTTTCCATCGCCTTCAGTTCCGCGCCTACCTCAAGAATGTGGCTGTCGTACTCGGTGATCTTGCCGACGAGGGCCTGGTGGACCTTGTCGAACTGGCGCGCAAGGTCGGTGAGGCGGGCCTCCAAGGTTGCGAGGCGCGCCTCCGCGGAGTTCTTCCAGTCGATGATCTTGTTGATGTCCTTGACCAGGTCGTTCCACTTCTCGTCGATGATGGCCTCGACGAGCTCCTCGGTCTCGCTGCCCCCCATTTCGGGATGGATTTCGGAGACGTGCTCCTGGAACTGGGCTGCCGGCGCCGGGGCCTCCAGGCCGCCGGCCTCACCCTCGGGCTCGGGCGCCTCAAAGCCGCCAAGCATCTGGGGCTCAGAGAACGCGCCGGCTGGGACGAGGTCGGCCTTGTTGAAGGCGTCCGCGATAGAGGCGGCCGGATAGCCGTCCCGCTGGAGCGTCGCGATGATTTGGCTGTTGTCGAAGCCCTGGGTGCGAAGCGCCCGGACCTGCTCGACTGGCGAGGAGAATCCCGCAGGCATGCCGGGCCTACCCCCTCCCTGTATTTAAAGTTTCTTGCCGCTGGCGCGTCACGAATTCCATCGGCTCCCAGAAATCAAGGTAGCGCTCGACGGCGATGAGGTCCGCCTTTTTTGCCGCGCCGCCCAGCTCGCCGAGGAGAAGCGCAATCTTGTCGTTGAGATCGGCGAGGCCCCGCTTGACGTCCATCACGTCCTCGGTCAGGGCGCGCAGGTCCCGCGACAGGGATTTCTGGGACTCAAGGAGGCTTTGGTCGGTGAGCTGGGTCTTTTTACGGAGGTTCGTGTAGCGGTCCTCCAGGATTCGGAGGCGGGCGCCTATGTCCCGGATGCTGTCCGCCAACCCCTGGCCGGCCTGCCGTGCGCTGTCCTGGACCATCCAAACATTTAAAAAGGCCCCGGCTCATAAATGTTTCGGTATTCGCCCAACAAGGCTGCTTTGCCGGGTCTTCGCGTTGCGTGTGAGGCCGACTAGGCACGCTCGGAACCACGGGCGGTCGCAGGAGCCCGCCTCTGGCCGCAGCCGGTCCTCCCCCTGCGCCAGCGTCCGATTTCGGCCTGACGCACGCGGGTGAACCGCAAGCGCAGATAAATTCGCAGGGCGCCTTGGGGGCCGCAACGGAAACAACACTAAGAAGAGGTGGGCAGGGTGGGCTTGTTTGCCAAGGATTCTGCGTTCCAGGTCGTCCGGCAGGGGGATGAGAGCATCCTTGAGGGCAACTTCGAGGGCTACCCCAAGCTGCCCTCGCTGGAGGACGACGAAGCCGTCATGGCGATGACGGTCGAGGAGCTGCTGCGCAACCCCACCGTCACCAAGATCGTCTTCGCGCAGAAGCACGACTACGAGTACGACCGTGCCCAAACCACGCTGCTCAAGGAGGTCGCGCTCCTCTACGGGCAGCTCGCGAAGGCCAAGGATCTCTTCTCGCTGGATGCTCTGTCCGCCAAGGGCCTCAAGGACGCCTACTCCGAGATCCACCGGCTCCTCCTCATCGATCTCAAGGGCGACCCTATCGGGTGCTACGTCGAGCTGCACCGGCTCGTGCGCAAAGTCCGCATCGCGCTTGACCGCGCCCTCTCCGACCAGGAGGCCGCCCCCCTCAAGGCCTACCTGGCCTTGCTCTCCCCGCCGCTTGAGAAGCTGGAAGGGACTGGCCTCATCCAGGCCGTCAAGGACCAGGTCGCCGGCATCGAGGTCGGCGACCGCGCGCTCTACAAGCGCGTCTTCGTCCCCAGCATCAAGCCCGACTTCATGTACACGAAGCTGCAGGCCACATACCCCACCGCCGGCGAGGAGATCCACAGCTACTCCGTGGGGGGCGCCGAGGTCATCATCTTCCGCCTGCCCGACACGATCCGGCCAATGTACCATGTCATCCCCCCCGAATTCAAGCTGACAGAGGAGAAGTACGAGGTCCTCGACACGGC